>NZ_JCBDGK010000039.1:0-131730 GCF_059834005.1 Vibrio sp. R12-SW3-ISO1 | reverse complement strand
AGGTTAATACAGTCCGAGCCTCATGTGATCTCAGCACCTGAATGGTTACAAGCTCTTGAGTCAGTAGTTCGTGAAGAAGGTGTAGAACGTGCACAGTACCTACTAGAGCAAGTTCTAGACAAAGCTCGCCTAGACGGCGTTGATATGCCAACAGGCATCACAACCAACTACATCAACACGATTCCAGCGAACCAAGAACCAGCTTACCCTGGTGATACTACGCTTGAGCGCCGTATCCGTTCCATCATCCGCTGGAACGCAATCATGATCGTTCTACGTGCATCTAAGAAAGATTTAGAGCTAGGCGGCCACATGGCGTCTTTCCAGTCTTCTGCTGCGTTCTACGAAACCTGTTTTAACCACTTCTTCCGTGCACCGAACGAGAAGGATGGTGGCGATTTGGTTTACTACCAAGGTCACATTTCACCAGGTATCTACTCACGTGCATTCGTTGAAGGTCGTCTAACTGAAGAGCAGCTAGACAACTTCCGTCAAGAAGTAGACGGAAAAGGTATTCCTTCATACCCGCACCCGAAACTGATGCCTGAATTCTGGCAGTTCCCGACAGTATCGATGGGCCTAGGTCCAATCGCTTCTATCTACCAAGCTCGTTTCCTTAAGTACCTAGAAGGCCGTGGTCTTAAAGATACGTCAGAGCAGCGCGTTTACGCCTTCCTAGGTGACGGTGAGATGGATGAGCCAGAATCACGTGGTGCTATCTCTTTCGCTGCGCGTGAGAAACTAGACAACCTATGTTTCCTAATCAACTGTAACCTACAGCGTCTAGATGGCCCTGTTATGGGTAACGGTAAGATCATTCAAGAACTTGAAGGTCTGTTCAAAGGTGCTGGTTGGAACGTAGTGAAAGTCATCTGGGGTAACAACTGGGATTCACTACTCGCCAAAGATACGACTGGTAAGCTTCTTCAACTGATGAACGAAACCATCGACGGCGACTACCAAACATTCAAATCAAAAGATGGCGCGTACGTACGTGAGCACTTCTTTGGTAAGTACCCAGAGACAGCTGCACTTGTTGCTGACATGACTGATGACGAAATCTTCGCACTTAAGCGTGGTGGTCACGAGTCTTCTAAGCTATACGCGGCATACAAAAACGCGGCAGAAACGAAAGGTCGTCCAACAGTAATCCTAGCTAAGACTGTTAAAGGTTACGGCATGGGTGAAGCGGCTGAAGGTAAGAACATCGCGCACCAAGTTAAGAAGATGGATATGACGCACGTACTACACCTACGTGATCGTCTAGGTCTTCAAGACATCCTAACTGACGAAGCAGTGAAAGAACTTCCGTACCTGAAACTTGAAGAAGGTTCAAAAGAGTACGAATACCTACACGCTCGTCGTAAAGCGCTACACGGCTACACGCCACAGCGTCTACCAAAATTCACTCAAGAATTCATCGTTCCTGAGCTAGAAGAATTCAAGCCACTACTAGAAGAACAGAAGCGTGATATCTCTTCTACTATGGCATTCGTACGTGCACTAAACGTTCTACTTAAGAACAAGAACATTGGTAAGAACATCGTTCCTATCATTGCTGACGAAGCACGTACATTCGGTATGGAAGGTCTGTTCCGTCAAATCGGTATCTACAACCCGCACGGCCAAACTTACACACCAGAAGACCGTGGTGTTGTTTCTTACTACAAAGAAGCGACTTCAGGTCAGGTTCTACAAGAAGGTATCAACGAGCTAGGTGCTATGTCTTCATGGGTTGCTGCTGCGACTTCATACTCGACAAACGACCTACCAATGATCCCGTTCTACATCTACTACTCAATGTTCGGCTTCCAACGTGTTGGCGACATGGCGTGGATGGCTGGTGACCAACAAGCACGTGGTTTCCTACTAGGTGCAACGGCGGGTCGTACAACGTTGAACGGTGAAGGTCTACAGCACGAAGACGGCCACTCGCACATTTTGGCGGGTACGGTTCCTAACTGTATTTCTTACGACCCAACATTCGCGTACGAAGTAGCAGTAATCATGCAAGACGGTATCCGTCGCATGTACGGTCCAGAACAAGAAAACGTGTTCTACTACCTAACGCTAATGAACGAAAACTACGCAATGCCAGCAATGCCAGAAGGCGCTGAAGAAGGCATCCGTAAAGGTATCTACAAGCTAGAAACTTACACGGGCGACAAAGCGAAAGTTCAGCTAATGAGCTCTGGTACTATCATGAATGAAGTACGTAAAGCAGCTCAAATCCTAAGCGAAGATTACGGTGTTGCTTCTGATGTTTACTCTGTAACGTCATTCAACGAACTCACTCGCGATGGCCAAGATGCAGAGCGTTTCAACATGCTTCACCCAGAAGCGGAAGCTAAAGTACCTTACATCCAAACAGTAATGGGTACTGAACCTGCTATCGCAGCCACTGACTACATGAAGAACTACGCAGAGCAGGTTCGTGCATACATTCCTGCTGAGTCTTTCAAAGTTCTCGGTACTGATGGCTTCGGTCGTTCAGACAGCCGTGAAAACCTACGTCGTCACTTCGAAGTGAACGCAGGTTACGTAGTAGTAGCAGCGCTAACTGAACTAGCGAAACGTGGCGAAGTTGAGAAATCTGTAGTTGCAGAAGCAATTAAGAAATTCGACATCGACACAGAGAAAACAAACCCGCTATACGCTTAATTAAGAAGGTAGATAAGAAATGGCAATCGAAATTAATGTACCAGACATCGGTGCGGATGAGGTTGAAGTTACTGAGATTCTTGTAAGCGTTGGCGACAAGGTTGAAGAAGAGCAATCTCTGATCACAGTTGAAGGCGATAAAGCTTCTATGGAAGTTCCTGCATCGACAGCGGGTATCGTTAAAGAAATCAAAGTTGCAGAAGGCGACAAGGTTTCTACTGGTTCTCTAATCATGATTTTCGAAACCGAGGCGGCCGGCGCTTCGGGTGCAGCTGACGCTGCACCTGCTCCTGCGGCAGAAGCAGCTCCAGCAGCAGCGGCAGAACTAAAAGAAGTTCACGTACCAGACATCGGTGGTGATGAAGTAGAAGTGACTGAAATCATGGTTGCCGTTGGCGACAGCATCGAAGAAGAGCAATCTCTTCTCACTGTTGAAGGCGACAAAGCGTCTATGGAAGTTCCAGCGCCATTCGCAGGTACGCTAAAAGAGATCAAAGTTGCAGCAGGCGATAAAGTATCGACTGGCTCACTTATCATGGTATTCGAAACAGCAGGTTCAGGCGCTCCAGCCGCACCAGCGGCAGCTGAAGCTCCTGCGGCAGCAGCTCCAGCAGCTTCTGCGGCAAAAGAAGTGAACGTTCCAGATATCGGCGGCGACGAAGTTGAAGTTACTGAGATCATGGTTGCGGTTGGCGACACAGTGGAAGAAGAGCAATCTCTAATCACAGTTGAAGGTGACAAAGCTTCTATGGAAGTTCCTGCACCATTCGCTGGCACAGTTAAAGAAATCAAGATTGCAGCTGGCGACAAAGTGTCTACTGGCTCACTAATCATGATTTTCTCTACAACGGAAGGCGAAGTAGCGGGCGCAGCACCTGCTCCGGCAGCGGCTCAAGCTCAATCGGCAGCACCTGCAGCTCCTAAAGCAGAAGCTCCAGCGGCAGCAGCTCCAGCAGCGACTGGCGATTTCAAAGAAAACGATGAGTACGCTCACGCGTCTCCAGTTGTTCGTCGTCTAGCGCGTGAATTTGGCGTTAATCTTTCTAAGGTTAAAGGTTCTGGTCGTAAGAGCCGTATCCTGAAGGAAGACGTTCAGAACTACGTGAAAGAAGCGCTTAAGCGTCTTGAGTCTGGCGCAGGTGCAGCCGCATCTGGTAAAGGCGACGGCGCGGCTCTTGGTCTACTCCCATGGCCAAAAGTGGACTTCAGCAAGTTCGGTGAGACGGAAACTCAGCCACTATCTCGCATTAAGAAGATCTCAGGTGCAAACCTACACCGCAACTGGGTGATGATCCCGCACGTAACCCAATGGGACAACGCAGACATCACTGAGTTAGAAGCGTTCCGTAAAGAGCAGAACGCCATCGAGGCGAAGAAAGACACGGGCATGAAGATCACGCCACTTGTGTTCATCATGAAAGCAGTAGCGAAAGCACTTGAAGCGTTCCCTGCGTTCAACTCTTCTCTATCTGATGACGGTGAGAGCCTGATTCTGAAGAAATACGTCAACGTAGGTATTGCGGTAGATACGCCAAACGGCCTGGTTGTTCCTGTATTTAAAGATGTGAACAAGAAGGGCATTTACGAGCTGTCTGAAGAGCTGATGGTCGTGTCTAAGAAAGCACGTGCTGGCAAGCTCACAGCGGCTGACATGCAAGGTGGATGTTTCACTATCTCAAGTCTTGGCGGTATCGGTGGTACGGCGTTTACGCCAATCGTTAATGCTCCGGAAGTTGGTATCCTTGGCGTGTCTAAGTCTGAAATGAAGCCAGTGTGGAACGGTAAAGAGTTTGAACCGCGTCTACAGCTTCCACTGTCTCTCTCCTACGATCACCGTGTGATTGATGGTGCAGAAGGTGCACGTTTCATTACTTACTTAAACGCGTGTCTGTCTGACATTCGTCGTCTAGTATTGTAATTCATGACTCCCCTTTACCCTCGGTGTAAAGGGGAGTCACTTTTTCTATATTCAGCAGTTCATTCGTGAATTGTTGTCTAGCTCACAGGCTAAATGGATTTACTTTTCACACCATTAACATCTCTGTAAACTGTTGGCGGTCTGAAAATAATATTGAAAAACAAACCATTCGTTGAACGATAGATTCCATACTCACTCAGCCTGTTAGGGATAATGACTACAAGAGGTCAAAATGAGCAAAGAAATTAAAGCCCAGGTGGTAGTACTTGGTGCCGGTCCTGCTGGTTACTCCGCTGCATTCCGTTGTGCAGACTTAGGTCTGGACACTGTTCTTATCGAGCGTTACAGCACCCTAGGTGGTGTTTGTTTGAACGTGGGTTGTATCCCATCAAAAGCGCTTCTACACGTGGCAAAAGTGATCGAAGAAGCGAAAGCTTTGGCTGAGCACGGTATCGTGTTCGGTGAGCCACAAACAGACATTGATAAAATTCGTCTGTGGAAAGAGAAAGTGATCAACCAATTGACTGGCGGTCTTGGCGGTATGGCTAAGATGCGTAAAGTGAACGTGGTAAACGGCTTTGGTAAGTTCACAGGACCTAACTCGATTGAAGTGGAAGGTGAAGACGGTAAAACGGTCGTTAACTTTGATAACGCTATCGTTGCTGCGGGCTCTCGACCTATCAAACTTCCATTCATTCCGCATGAAGACCCACGTATTTGGGATTCAACGGATGCACTTGAGCTGAAAGAAGTTCCAGGAAAGCTGCTGATCATGGGCGGTGGTATCATCGGCCTAGAAATGGGTACGGTTTACCACTCTCTGGGTTCTCAAATTGACGTGGTTGAAATGTTCGACCAAGTTATCCCAGCGGCAGACAAAGACATCGTTAAAGTTTACACCAAGCGTATTAAGAACAAGTTCAACTTGATGCTTGAAACTAAGGTGACCGCTGTTGAAGCGAAAGAAGACGGTATCTACGTATCAATGGAAGGCAAGAAAGCACCAGCGGAGCCAGAGCGCTACGATGCGGTTCTTGTGGCTATCGGTCGTGTGCCAAACGGCAAGCTTATCGATGGTGAGAAAGCTGGGATTGAAATCGACGAGCGCGGTTTCATCAATGTTGACAAGCAAATGCGTACCAACATCCCACACATCTTCGCGATCGGCGATATCGTTGGTCAGCCAATGCTAGCGCACAAAGGTGTGCATGAAGGTCACGTTGCAGCAGAAGTGATTTCTGGTAAGAAGCACTACTTTGACCCGAAAGTCATTCCTTCGATTGCCTACACTGAGCCAGAAGTGGCGTGGGTTGGTAAGACTGAGAAAGAAGCGAAAGCAGAAGGCATCAACTACGAAACGGCTACTTTCCCGTGGGCGGCGTCTGGTCGTGCTATTGCATCTGACTGTGCAGACGGTATGACGAAGCTTATTTTCGATAAAGATACCCATCGCGTTATCGGTGGTGCGATTGTCGGTACTAACGGTGGTGAACTGTTGGGTGAAATCGGCCTAGCTATCGAAATGGGTTGTGATGCAGAAGATATCGCACTGACTATCCATGCTCACCCAACTCTGCATGAGTCTGTCGGTCTAGCCGCGGAAGTGTTTGAAGGCACCATTACTGACCTTCCAAACCCGAAAGCGAAGAAGAAGTAATCCTTCTTAGACTGAAATAGAGAAAAACCGCTGATAAGTCAGCGGTTTTTTTATGCCTGTTCATTTATGCCTATTCACTGTGCTCGCTCCTGTACGTTAAAGATCAGGCATTGCGAATAGGCGTAGCTGACGAGCGTATTACTGATCGCGCTTGTAAATACAGAGCATGTTTAAGTGGCTGTTGGTCAGTTTCTCCATCGCTTCAGTATCTTGAATACGATTGGCTTGAATGAACAGCGAGTAGAACATGCCGTGGAACAGGGTCGCGAGATCGACAGGATCGTGCTTGTCACACACTTCATCGCGCTCGATGGCTTTCACAAACATATTTTGCACCAGCAGTTGGTTGGTGCTGTTGGTGGAGACAAACAGCGGCCAGACTTCATCACGAGTCGAGGCGCTCCATTCGAACCACACTTTGAGCCAGTGACAATCATTGAGCACCAACTCAACCATCGCAGAGGTCAGATTGTGCAGGTTCTCTCTCGCGTGGAGGTCTAGGTCAATATTGTCGGTGAGGAAGTTGGAGAACTGTCTGACGACATAGTTTAGAACGTCATCGACGAGATCTTCTCGGGTTGGAAAGTAGTTAAACACCGTCGCCACAGAGACTTGTGCGATCTCTGCTATGTCCGCGTGGCCACCACGTCCAATTCCGCGGCGAGCAAACACTTCCAAGGCGATTTCCATCAACTGCTGTTTGCGTTTTTGTGGAGAAAGGCGTGTACGGGGTCGTTTCGCTATAGAATCCATAGTTCATTTCCTTGCCAATTGAGTTGTCGTTGTGGGCTGAGCCCTATTTAGTATTTTATTATTTGCCGTAGCATTGATGAGTGTAATGGTGCATATATTTTGGGTCAACGTTTTGAGGTGATTTAATAATCAATTTTGTTAGTTACTAATATTTCATTTTTATCAGTCCCTAGGTTTTCATCCAAGCAAACGTTTAAGAGTGAGCGCTCAAGTGTTAGACTACGCGCTTGATCATTTAGCAGTACCGGCGAGTCAAACGGCTCGGAACGGGCACATAGGCGCGAATACGCTATCCTTCAGGTACTGGCAAAACGAAAGACGAGATGGGTATGAAACATACAGTAGAAGTGATGATTTCTGAGCAAGATGTTCAGGCGCGAGTAAATGAGCTGGGCAAGCAGATCACCGAGCACTACCAAGGAAGTGAAGACTTGGTGTTGGTTGGATTGCTGCGTGGTTCGTTTGTCTTTATGGCCGACTTAGCGCGCCAAATTGACCTGACGCATCAAGTGGATTTCATGACGGCTTCTAGCTACGGCAATACCATGGAAAGCTCACGCGATGTTCGCATCTTGAAAGATCTCGATGACGACATTAAAGGCAAGGATGTGCTGATTATTGAAGACATTATCGATACAGGCAACACACTCAACAAAATAAAAGAAATTTTGTCGCTGCGTGAACCTAAATCGATCGCCATCTGTACGCTGCTTGATAAGCCTTCGCGTCGCGAAGTCGAGGTGCCTGTGGATTGGATTGGTTTCTCAATCCCGGATGAGTTTGTCGTTGGTGTTGGGATTGACTACGCGCAAAAGTATCGCCATCTTCCATACATCGGTAAAGTGGTACCACAGGAATAAAGTGGTCACACATAAACTGGCAACACGACATTGAACAATGCCCGCGATTGCGGGCATTGTTGTTATTAGGCTATGTGTGTCAATGAACTTAGCGACACAAGAGTTTTTGTTCTGGGTTTAGGATCGCTTCCATCGCTTTCTGATAAGAGTCATCGACCGATTCTCTTGAGCTTGAACGCACGCCCAAATACTCCAGTTTACCGTCGCCAATCCCATACACAACACCGTGGATTTCCACGTCCTGACCGCGCTCCCACGCATTTTGCATAATGGTCGAGTTGCCCAAATTGTACACTTGTTCCGCAACGTTGATTTCACCCAGCTTGTCCGCTTGATCCTCTAACGGCATGCCATCAAGGTAGTGACGATGCTTAAAGTAGAGATCGCGAATATGCAGTAGCCAGTTGTTAATCAGACCAAGTTGCGGATTGTCGATCGCCGCTTTCACCCCGCCGCAGCCATAGTGACCACACACGATAATGTGCTTCACTTTCAACACATCCACCGCGTATTGCACCACAGACAAACAGTTGAGGTCGGTGTGAATGACTTGGTTTGCCACATTTCGATGAACGAAGAGCTCACCAGAGTATAACCCGGTTAGGCGCTCTGCTGGGACACGGCTGTCTGAACAGCCAATCCACAAGAAGCCTGGGCTCTGTCCTTGTTCCAATTGAGTAAAATATTCAGGTCGCTCGGCTTTGATCGACTCTGACCACTTAGAGTTATTATCAAATAACTGTTTAATCTCTGGCATCTTACTTATCAATCCTAAAAAAATGTTTCATCACTATACATAATGTTACAAATTCATACCCGTAAAAAATCAGTAAAAAGGCACTCATCTGACGAGTTTAGGGATGAAAATACATAAACTTAGTCGAGATCCTAACAAACAGTTATAAAGTAGTCGGAATGTGATACCAATTACTGTTACTGCTGAGGGGTAACATTTGTTAGAGTGATGTTTTTGCGGCATTTCGCCTCAATAATCTGATTTTTCACGTCAGATAGTAGCATAAATTTTATGGTTATTGGTTTTTCACTTGGTATTCACGCGCTGAAGCTAAGTGGTGAAAGATGTTGTTAAGCATGGAGCAAGGTTGTGCTTGGAAATCGATTTGAAGATATCAATATTAAAGGCGATCTGTTTGGCGGTGTGACCACTGCGATCATTTCTCTGCCACTCGCACTGGCGTTTGGTGTAGCGTCAGGCGCTGGGGCTGAAGCGGGTTTATGGGGGGCGATCATGGTCGGTCTGTTCGCTGCCCTGTTCGGTGGGTCGAATACTTTGATCTCAGAGCCGACGGGTCCAATGACGGTGATCATGACCGCCGTTCTCACCAGTATGATGGCCAAATACCCTGAAACGGGTATGGCGATGACCTTCACTGTGGTGATGATGGCGGGCGCATTCCAGATCTTGATTGGAACATTAAAGCTCGGGAAATACGTCACTTTGATGCCATATAGCGTGATCTCCGGGTTTATGTCGGGTATTGGCGTGATCTTGATTATCCTTCAGCTCTCGCCGTTATTGGGGCATGCCGCCCCTGCTGGTGGTGTGGTTGGCACGCTTTCCGCTTTGCCTGACACCTTGGCCAACATGAAATTCAGTGAGCTGCTTCTTGGCGCGTTGACCTTGGCCATTTTGTTCTTTTTCCCTAAACAGTATCGCAAATATGTCCCTGCGCAGTTGGTTGCGCTTGTGGCGGTGACCTTGCTCTCCGTCGTGCTGTTTGAGCCTGACGCGATTCGTCGGATTGGTGAGATTCCTGCGGGTCTGCCTTCTCTGGTGATGCCACATATCGATCCCTCGATGCTGGTGGAAATGGTGATAGACGCCTTGGTACTGGGCACGCTGGGCTGTATCGATACCTTGCTGACTGCGGTTATCGGTGACTCGCTCACGCGTAAAGAGCACGACTCCGACAAAGAGCTCCGTGGTCAGGGCCTTGCCAACATGGTCTCAGGCCTGTTTGGTGCTCTGCCGGGGGCGGGCGCAACCATGGGCACGGTGACCAACATTCAAGTGGGGGCACGTTCTCCGCTCTCAGGCGTGATTCGAGCACTGATTTTGGCCTTAGTGGTTTTGGTGGCGAGTGGCTTAACCGAACCTATTCCGATGGCGGTGTTGGCTGGTATTGCGGTGTATGTCGGATTTAACATTCTTGACTGGAGTTTTATCCAGCGTGCGCACAAGGTTAGCTTTCCGGGCATGGCCGTCATGTATGGTGTGATGCTGTTGACGGTGTTTGTGGATTTGATTGTCGCTGTGGGGCTAGGAGTGTTTATCTCCAACATTATCATCATTGAGCGCCTTAGCCGCGAGCAAGCGAGGCAGGTTAAAGCAATCAGTGATGCGGACCAAGACGATGTACCACTGACTGACAGCGAGCGCGCCTTACTCGATAAAGCCAACGGTAAAGTGCTGTTCTTCTATCTCTCCGGTCCGATGATTTTCAGTGTTTCTAAAGCGATTTCGCGTCAACACAGCAGTATCTCTGACTATCAAGCGATGATCTTAGATTTGACTGATGTGCCTATGATTGATGTCACCGTCGGGCTTGCGTTGGAAAACGCCATCAAAGACGCATTGGACGCCAAATGTCAGGTTTATTTGCTCTGCCCGAACGAACATACCCGTCAGCAACTTGAGAAGTTCCACGTGATTGATCTCGTGCCAAGTGACAACACCTTTAAGTTCCGTTACGAAGCACTGAAAGCCGCGCTGAAACATGTCGATGAGACACCGGAAATCGGCTATTCGATCTAATTGACACTCGGTGTACGTTCCCCATTCGCCTTACGCAGTGGGGAGCGTATCCGGTGCGAATCCACCCTTCCTATCACGTTCCCTTTGCACGCTCTATTTTTCACCCTATATGTTTTCGCTATAACTTATGATTTCTATATTTCCAAAAAAGTCGAAAGGTTTAATTGTAATCAACCGCGTTCGCCGATACACTGATTACCATTCATCGCCCCAATTCTGAGGCGATAAGCAAGACCAACAGGTACAGACAACCATTATGTATGCACTAGAAATAGACCAGCTACGTAAAACGTACGCCGGTGGCTTTGAAGCGCTCAAAGGAATCAGCTTACAGGTCAAAAAAGGGGATTTTTACGCCTTGCTTGGGCCCAATGGTGCGGGTAAATCCACCACTATTGGCGTCATCTCGTCATTGGTTAACAAGACTTCGGGCACAGTGAAAGTGTTCGGATATGACATTGATACCGATCTTGAGCTCGCCAAACAAAACTTAGGCTTGGTCCCGCAAGAGTTTAACTTTAACCAGTTTGAAACCGTTGAGCAGATCGTATTGCAGCAGGCCGGGTATTACGGTGTGCCAAAGTCATTAGCCAAAGAGCGGGCGAAAACGTATCTCACTAAGCTCGATTTGTGGGAAAAACGCGCCGAGCGAGCGCGCAATCTGTCGGGTGGCATGAAGCGCCGTTTGATGATCGCCCGTGCGCTGATGCACGAGCCACAGCTTTTGATTCTCGACGAGCCGACCGCCGGCGTTGATATCGAGCTGCGTCGCTCGATGTGGCAGTTTTTAAAAGAGATCAACCAAGAGCAGGGCATCACCATTATTCTGACCACGCACTACCTCGAAGAAGCGGAAATGTTGTGTCGCAATATTGGCATCATCAGTAAAGGTGAGTTGATTGAAAACACCACCATGAAATCCTTGCTGAGTAAGCTGACGGTGGAAACCTTTATCCTGGATCTGCAAGAGGGGGTCGAGGTCGCGCCATTGGAGGGGGTGATTCGTCAGCAGCTCACGGCGGGCTCTTTGGAGATTGAGATCGACAAGTCGCAAGGTTTGAACGACATCTTCAGTCAATTGAGTGAGCAAGGTGTCACGGTTCAGTCAATGCGCAACAAAGCGAACCGTTTGGAAGAGCTGTTCGTGACCATCGTTAGAGAGGGGGCGAAGTAATGCTTCAGTTGTATTGGACGGCATTTTGCAGTCTGTTAACCAAAGAGATCAACCGCTTTACCCGTATCTGGGTGCAAACCTTGGTGCCGCCGGCAATCACCATGACGCTCTACTTCATTATTTTTGGCAGCTTGATTGGGTCGCGTATTGGGGAAATGAACGGCTTTAGCTACATGGAGTACATTGTACCGGGTTTGATTATGATGTCGGTCATCACTAACTCCTACTCGAATGTCGCCTCGTCGTTTTTTAGTGCCAAATTTCAGCGCAATATTGAAGAGCTGTTGGTCGCGCCAGTGCCCAACTATGTGATCATTCTAGGCTTTGTGATGGGCGGTGTGGTGCGTGGGCTATTGGTCGGCACCATCGTCACCTTTGTGTCACTGCTGTTTGTTGACCTGCAAGTGGAGCACTGGGGGATCATCATCGCGACAGTATTCATGACCTCGGTGGTGTTTGCTTTAGGGGGATTGATCAATGCCGTCTACGCAAAAACCTTTGATGACATCTCTATCATCCCGACGTTTGTTTTGACGCCGTTGACCTATTTGGGGGGCGTGTTCTATTCGATCAGCTTGTTGCCTGAGTTTTGGCAAGGGGTATCGAAGATAAATCCTATCGTCTACATGGTGAACGCTTTCCGCTACGGATTTCTGGGCGTGTCTGACGTGGGTATTGTCACCTCTTTTGGGGTCTTGAGTGTGTTTGTGTTGGCCTTGTATGGCGTGGCGCACTACCTCGTCACCAAAGGCATCGGCTTGCGTTCTTAAACTGAGATGACTCTTTTAGTGGAACAAAAAAGAGCGGAACAAAAAAGGTTGGCGAAATGCCAACCTTTTTACGTTCTGCGATTTGCGTACCGGCAATTATGCTTTGCTCGACTCGGCGCTCTCGCTGGTCGCTTCATCTTCGTTGCCACTGGCTTCCGATGAGGAAGTTAATTCGACCACTTGGTTGTCGATAAGGCGAGCCTTACCCAAAAAGGCCGACATCAAGATCACCGCTTGGGTGGTCTCTGTGGTGATTGCTTGCAGGGTGCGTGCATCTCGAATGAAGATCTCATCCGGTTGCAGGCCTGCGGCGCGGAGCTGATCGCTCGCATCTTCAATGATCGATGCGTAGTCATCGCGCCCACCACGCATGGCACTGCTGATCCAGCGCATTGTGCGTGCTAATACTGGGGCGAGTTGACGCTCTTCAAGCGTCAGCAAGCCGTTGCGTGAACTCATGGCCAATCCGTCCATCTCACGCACGGTCGGTACACCAATGATCTCAATATCCATCGCCAGATCGAGCGTCATCTTACGAATGACCGCCAACTGTTGGAAATCTTTTTCACCAAAGCAGGCAACGTCAGGCTGAACGATGTTGAACAGCTTGGTCACCACAGTCGCAACCCCTTTAAAGTGCCCAGGACGTGAAGCACCTTCAAGAATGGTGGATAAGCCAGGGACATCAACCGATGTCTGTTTATCGAGCCCTTCAGGGTAGATGGTCTCTGGTGTCGGCGTAAAGACTACCTCGACGGCTTCACCGCTGAGTTTGGCTAAATCGTCGTCGAGTGTGCGCGGGTAGTTATTGAGATCATCCGCTCTATCAAACTGCATGGGGTTAACGAAAATACTCACCACCACCACATCGGCGTTTTCACGCGCTTTGCGCACTAGCGTCAGGTGACCTTCGTGTAAATTGCCCATAGTGGGAACAAAAGCAACCCGACGGCCATCACGCTTATACTGTTTGATTTGCTCTCTAAGAGCGGCAATATCAGCAAAAGTTTGCATGGGTTTGATCCTTAAGCAATCGTGTGAGCGTTATCTGGGAACGCACCACTCTCTACATCCTCTTTGTATTTCGCTACAGCTTTACGCATGTCGCCCGTTTCGGCAAGGAAGTTTTTCGAGAACTTAGGCATGTAATTGGCTGAAATACCGAACATATCGTGCATAACGAGGATCTGACCATCGGTCACATTGCCCGCACCAATACCAATCACTGGCACATCACACACTTCGGTAATGCGTCTTGCCAGCTCGGCAGGAACACACTCTAGCAAGATGATTTGTGCGCCCGCTTCTTGAAGCGCAAGCGCATCACGCACCATGCGATCGGCTTTGTCTTGCTCACGACCTTGCACTTTGAATCCGCCAAAAATATTGACAGATTGCGGCGTCAAGCCAAGGTGCGCGCACACAGGTACGGCTCGCTCAGTCAGCATTTTTACAGTTTCAACTAACCAGTCGCCACCTTCGATTTTGACCATGTTTGCCCCGGCACGCATCAGCGTTGCGGCGTTTTCACACGCTTGTTCCGGTGTGGCATAGCTCATGAAAGGCATGTCCGCCATCAGTAGGCAGTTTGGGCTGCCCGCACGTACGCAGCGAGTATGGTAAGCCACTTCATCAACCGTGACTGGCAGTGTACTGGTCGTGCCTTGCAATACCATACCAAGGGAATCACCCACCAAAAGAACAGGCATTTCCTGACTTTCAAATAACTGCGCAAAGCTGGCATCGTACGCCGTCGAGGTGGCGAACTTACGGCCTTCTTGCTTCCATTTCATCAAGTCATTAATCGAGATTTTTTTCATTTTTCTTTCCTTACCATGAGGGTGGCAGGCGCAATCATTGAGACGACTGCCATTGACGCAGGCCGTTTCTGTCTACTTGCTTGAGCAGTTCAGAGAGCCTGGCCCCATCTGGGAGCGTTAAATTTGGTGCGATTTCGGCGAGCGGGTAGAGAACGAATTCTCTCTCTTTCATTCCATAGTGAGGAAGCGTTAATCGCTCGGAATCCATCACCTCATTGCCGTAAAGAATGATATCGAGATCTAAGGTTCTTGGGCCCCAGCGTTCATCTTTACGGACACGCCCTTGAGATTGTTCAATCGCTTGGGTGCAATCGAGCAGTTCAATGGGCGTTAATCCTGTTTCAATCGCCACCACGGCATTGATGTAATCCGGCTGATCTTGTGGCCCCATGGGGCTACTGCTGTAGAGCGCGGAGGTGGCGATAAAGCGCGATTTTGGCAGCGATTTGAGCGCTTCAATGGCCTCATTCGCTTGGGTCACAGGATCAGACAAATTGCTGCCGACAGCAATGTATGCGGTGATCATGATGACGCCTTGCTGCGCTTTTTACGGTTGGTTCTGCGGCGACGTGTTTTAGGCTCGCCGGTCTCATTGGCATCGAGGTCAGCGACCATGGCTTGACGCATATTGCGCCCGGCGTTTTGGAAGGTCTCCCACCATTTGGCCAGCGCTAGGGTCTCCCCTTGCTCGACTTCACCACGCATCTCTAGGAAATCAAAGCCAGCGCGGAACTTGTTAAGCTCAAGCAGGCGGAACGCACGCTTGCCATTGCGGCGCGGCATACGCAGCTGCAATTGCCAGATCTCACGAATGGTTGCAGTGTGACGACGAGGAATCGCGATGGTGCGCACTTGCTCATCGAGCACTAGGTTGCTCGCTTCCATAATGGCGTCATACTCTGAGAGCTTTTGCTTTTCCATCAACAGAGCGGCTTTTTCTTGCAACGGGTACCACAGTATCGCCGCGAACATAAAGGCAGGGTTGATGCGCTTGCCTTCCTCAATGCGCTGATCGGTAGAGTCGAGTACCAGATCCAGCATCTGTTCGGTTGGAGACGAGTAATCTTCGGTAAAGTACTGCGCAATGGTCGGGAAGAGTTGCTGGAACAGGTTGTACTCACGCATCAAGTGATACGTCTCTAAGCCATAGCCCGATTGCAGCATCTTGAGTGACTCTTCATACAAGCGCGCAGCAGGGATGTCTTGAAGAAGGTGCGCCAACTCTTCAATTGGGGCTGCGGTCTCTTCTTCGATATCAAAGTCCAGCTTCACCGCAAAGCGGATCGCGCGCAACATGCGCACAGGATCTTCGCGATAGCGTGTGTCGGGATCACCAATCAAGCGAATCAGCTTATCTTCGAGGTCTTCCATGCCGCCCGCGTAGTCGTGAATCGAGTAGTCGCTGATGTTGTAGTACATCGCGTTCACGGTGAAATCGCGGCGCTCAGCGTCTTCATCGACAGTGCCGTAGACGTTATCGCGCAGCAACATCCCTTCTTTCGACTGTTGAGAGACGTTTTTGCTTGGCTCTTGGTGATGGCCGCGGAACGTCGCCACCTCGATGATGTCTCGACCAAACATGATATGCGCGAGACGAAAACGTCGACCGATTAAGCGGCAGTTTTTAAACTGCTGGCGGATTTGTTCCGGGGTCGCATTGGTCGCGATATCAAAATCTTTGGGGGATTGATTAAGCAGCAGATCGCGAACACCTCCTCCTACGAGGTAGGCGTCATAGCCTGCACCATGAAGACGGTATAGCACCTTCAATGCATTATCGCTGATCTGTTTGCGTGAGATATTATGCTCTTGGCGAGTAATAATATTTAACGAAAGCTGCGGATAAACTTGAGTTTCGTTGGGTGTATCGTCGTTTTTATTCATGTGCTTCTAGCTGTTATTCGGTGTTTGCCTAGTCAGGTTGATGTTCCAATCCGTATGCAGATTGCGTGCTGAGCCTTGGTTTTCCTTAGGCGTTGCGGTCATGTTCAGCCCAATTCGGCGCGAATTTGCGGCTAATGATAGCCTACGGGGAGCGGTTTGAGAATATGGGTGTGATCTCGATCGGCTGAGGGAGTGCCTCAATCGACCAATTCTCCACGCCCCAAGCGATGATCTCTTCCACGCTCCCAGAGGAGAGTTCCGGCGTCATTGGCAAACCCAAAAAGCGCATTGCATCGAGTAGCGCGGGTGTCGGGTCTTGTAGGTCAATCGCCGGCGCATGGTTCTGTTTCGATAGCTTTTGCCCGTTCTCACCGATGGCGAGCGGCAAGTGCAAATAGCTCACCGGTGTTTGTCCGAGCAATTTATACAGGCTGATTTGTCTGCCGGTTGGCTCAATCAAATCGGCGCCGCGCACCACTTGAGTGACGCCTTGCTCGATATCATCCAATACTACCGCAAGGTTATAGGCAAAATAGCCATCGCGACGTTTGATAATAAAATCTTCATCTGCGAGCGCGCGTGGGATGTCAATGGTGCCGTGTTTGAGGTCGTCAAACTGATACGTTGGCTGGGACATGGTGAGCCTGACTGCGCACGATGTGGCGTCGCTCAACGCTTTGTCACGGCAAGTGCCCGAGTAAAAGCCGCCCGTCGCTTTGATTTGTTTGCGCGTGCACTGACACAAATAGGCATCGCCGCTGCGTCGCCAACGGTCAATTTGCGCTTGATAAGCGTCTAAACGCTGGCTTTGGTAAAGGATCTGACCATCCCAATGCAGACCATACGCTTCTAAGGTTCTCAGGATGAGATCGGCTGCCCCTGGCACCTCTCGTGGAGGGTCAAGGTCTTCGATGCGTACCAGCCACTGCCCTTGCTGCGCTTTGGCTTGAAAGTAACTGCCGAGGGCAGCAACCAATGAGCCAAAATGGAGCGGGCCTGAGGGGGAGGGAGCAAAACGGCCAATCATATTCGTCATAGATAAAAACCAAAAAGGGAGCCAATGCTCCCTTAATGTATACCCTAAGTGACTAGGATACAGCGGGTGATGCAGGATTAACCTTGCATCTGCTTCTCTTTGATCTCTGCAAGTGTTTTACAGTCAATACAAAGGTCAGCGGTAGGACGAGCTTCTAGACGACGGATGCCAATCTCGATGCCACAAGATTCGCAGAAGCCAAAATCATCTTCTTCGATCTTGTTTAGCGTTTTCTCAATCTTCTTGATCAAGCGACGCTCACGGTCACGGTTGCGAAGTTCTAGGCTAAATTCTTCTTCTTGTGAAGCGCGGTCAACGGGATCTGGGAAATTGGCGGCTTCGTCCTGCATGTGGTGCACAGTGCGATCAACTTCTTCCCTGAGCTGGTTACGCCAAGCTGTCAAAATTTTTGTAAAATGAGCCATTTGCTCAGGTGACATGTACTCTTCACCTGCTTTTTCTTGGTATGGCTCAACCCCTGCAATGGCTAGGATGCCTAGCGCTTTTTTCTTTGATTCTGGCATGCAGCATCTCCTACTAACACCTAGTCAACTGCGCTCTGCAGTTAATTTTAAGGCGGGTATCTATAGCAAAAAGAATCAACCGAGGCAAATACTAGAGATGAAACTTACAATCAATGTGAAGGCGACATCATTTTTTGCCCCTAGCACCGAAAATTGAGCGGCTCTACTAGTGCTATCTCATCCTCGTTGAGCGTGGCCTTGTAGCACAAGACTTCTACCCCGTTTTCTATTGCTGTTTTGAGTAATTGTGAATAATCGGCGTCTATATGGTGGGCAGTAGAGACTTTTTCAATACCTGAATGTAAAACGGTGAATAAAAGTACCGCTCTGCTTCCACTTTGTGCCATCTCGGTCAGTTCTCTTAGGTGCTTTTGACCACGTGTTGTTACGGCGTCAGGAAAGTAACCTTGTCCCTTTTGCTGATTCTGCGCTTCATCCAACAGGGTGACACTTTTCACTTCTATATAGCAGTTTGGTTTGGATTGTGCAGAGAGCAAGATATCAATCCGACTATTTTCACTGCCATACTTCTGCTCAGTTTGAAGTCGCTCATAGCCTTGCAGCTCTTTGATGGTGCCATTTTCAATCGCTTCGACAGCCAATGCGTTGGCGCGCGCGGTGTTAATGCAGATGCGATGCTGCTGCGCGGTTTGAGTTAGCTCCCAACTGTTCGGGTACTTGCGTTTTGGGTTGTCTGAGGTCGAATACCACACCGGATTACCTGGTGTGGCGCAACCTGTCATTGCTCCTGTGTTGGCGCAGTGAATGGTCCGCTCACTGCCATCGGGCAGAGTGACGTCGGCGAGAAAGCGTTTATAGCGCTGGATGAGTGTGGCGCGTTGCAAAGAGGGGGAAAACTTCATAACTAAGACTTAACAGAGTGAGAGAGTTAGGATCAGTACTGTTTTTATGTACAATTGAGCTCTCAATTAGAGCATAAGGTTTCTCCATTGTCACAACTGCCGATTCAAGACGTGATGCCCGAGCTTCTCGCAGGCGTCGCGCATCACGCTCAACTGATCCTCAAAGCGGCGCCGGGTGCCGGTAAATCGACCTACTTTCCACTGCAACTGCTCAACGCAGGTATTGTGCAGGGAAAAATCATCATGCTTGAGCCTAGGCGCTTAGCGGTGAGAAATATCGCGCACTATTTGGCGAAGCAGTGTGGGGAGCGGGTTGGACAAACCGTCGGCTATCGGATGCGCGGTGCGAGTAAAGTCAGCCAAGCGACACAGCTTGAAATCGTCACCGAGGGCATCTTAACGCGCATGATTCAGTCCGATCCTGAGTTGAGCGGCGTTGATATGATCATCTTTGATGAGTTTCACGAACGCAGCTTGCACGCCGACACCGCGTTGACGCTCTGTCTCGAGATTCAGCAAGCGCTGCGCGACGATTTAAAGCTGGTGGTGATGTCGGCGACGCTCGACCAGCGAGCGCTGCAAGCCATCATGCCTGACGCGGCATATGTGGAATCGCACGGGCGAAGCTACCCGATTGAGTATCGCTACCAGCCCCTTAAGCCGAATCAAGGGCTAGAAGAGGCGATGGCGAAGCAGATCCGCCACCTGATGGCGACCGAGTCTGGTTCGTTACTGGCGTTTCTCCCTGGCGTTGCCGCTATCCGTCGCGTGGCGCAGCGTCTTGAAGATTTGGGCGAGGGTATCCTCGTCTGCCCTTTATATGGTCAGCTCACTTTTAACGAGCAGCAAGCGGCGATCGCACCAGCGCCGAAACGTAAGGTGGTTCTGGCGACCAACATTGCTGAAACCTCACTGACCATTGAAGGCATTCGTCTGGTCATCGACAGCGGCGTCGAGCGCATTGCCAAGTGTGATAGCCGCACAGGCATTACTAAATTGGAGCAAGTCCGCATTGCTAAATCCTCCGCCGAGCAGCGCGCGGGTCGCGCAGGGCGTATTGAGCCCGGACTGTGCGTGCGCCTGTACAGTGAAAGTCAACTGAGTCAGCAGCCGGATGTGCCCGCGCCAGAGATGCAGCATGCCGATCTCTCCGGTCTTGCGATGGAGCTGGCGCAGTGGGGAACACAAGACAGCGATGAGCTGACCTGGCTGACCCCGCCACCCAAAGTCGCGTTGGCGCAGGCGCGTCAATTGCTACGATCACTCGGTCTACTCAACGAGCAGGCATTATTAACCGCGCAAGGTCAGCGCGCCTGTGCACTTGGATTGGAGCCGAGACTGGCGGCGATGTTACTTCACAGCGACGAGCAGCGCTGGCAGCAAAGCGCCGTATGGGTAGCGGCGTTACTGGAAGAGCCAGAGCGTCACACGCTCGATTTTCGCACCAGCGTTTGGCGTTTACGACAAGGCCAACACAGCAAGCAAAAAGTGGTCAGTGCGCGCGCGGCGGCGCTAGCGAAGATGCTCGCCATCACCGCGCCATTGGCGGCGTTAGATGATGCCCTTGTCCCGGTCGCTCTGGCCTGTGCCTATCCTGACCGCATTGCGCAGCAACGCAGCAGCGGCGCCGGTACTTTCTTGCTCGCCAATGGTCATGGCGCACAGCTCGATGACAACGAACCGCTCGCCGATGCGCCGTATTTGGTGGTGATTGACTTACTACGCAGCCAATCGGACGCGTCACGTATTCACCTTGCGCAAGCCTGTGAGGTCTCGGTGCTTGAGCAGCATTGTCCGTCGTTATTTACTGACCATGACTGGGTTGATTGGGATGAGAAAAAAGGCCGCTTAGTCGCCGAGAAACAGAAGAAGCTCGGCGCGCTCGTGGTGTCTCGAACCGCAATGGCAACGCCAGATAAAGAAAAAATGACACAAGCTTTACTGAGCTATGTACGTCGTAAAGGCTTGTCTGTATTAGAGTGGTCTGATCGCGCGCGTGACACGTTAGAGCGCATTCGCTGCGCTGCGCAGTGGCTGCCAGAGCATGATTGGCCAGATTGCTCTGACGATGGCTTATTGGCGGCTCTAGAGCGCTGGCTAGAGCCGTACATGAATCAGGTCACGTCGGTCAAGCAGTTGGCATCGATATCGATAGAGCAAGCGCTGCTGGCCTATTTGGGCTGGCCGTTAAATCAGCAGTTGGACGAGTGGCTGCCTACGCACTACACCCTACCAACGGGCACACGAGCGCGGATTCGCTATCAAGATGGACAAGAGCCCGTGCTGTCGGTTCGAATTCAAGAAGTGTATGGCGAGCAGGCGTCGCCACGCATTGCCGACGGTCGCAAAACCTTAGTATTGGAGCTGCTCTCTCCCGCACGCAGACCATTACAGATCACCCGAGATCTCGCAGGGTTCTGGGCAGGCAGCTACGTGGAAGTACAAAAAGAGATGAAAGGGCGCTACCCCAAACACGTTTGGCCGGATGATCCTGCCAATCATGTAGCAACGACGAAAACCAAAAAACACCTGTCATCATAGTGATTAGGGTAAAGGAAAGAATGAGTAAAAAGAGAACAACAGAGAGTGGAGATAATCAGGGACGTCGCCGTAAGCCTCGCGCAACCAAGCCCTCTGGCAAACGTGTGAGAAAGCCCGCTAAACCCACTCCCTCAAAGCGTGCATGGTTGAAAACCCTATGGGGCCTAACATGGAAGCTCGCCTTGGCTGGGTTTGCCTTGCTACTGGTGGTGGGCATCTATCTCGATAGCTTGGTTAAACAGAAATTTGAAGGTCAGCTGTTCTCTTTGCCAACGGTGGTGTATGCGCGTATTTTGCATCTCGCGCCGGGTGACAACATTTCGATTCAAGAAGTACGTAATGAGCTAGATGTGCTCAATTATCGCAAAGTGCGTCAACCTCAATACCCGGGTGAATATTCCTCTTCTTCGAGCAAGATTGAGCTGATTCGTCGGCCTTTTGAGTTCTCCGATGGCCCAGAGCCTGACCGCCACGTCATGCTGCATTTTGATGCGTCAAGCCTGCAACGGATCCAATCGTTAGAGAAACCGGGGGATTTGGGCTATTTGCGCATTGAGCCGAAAATGCTGGGTATGCTTGAAAAAAATCAAGATGAGCAACGGCTGTTTATCAAGCGGGTCGATTTTCCGGAAGTGATGATCGACGCGCTGCTCGCAACAGAAGACAGGCAGTTTTATCAGCACGATGGTGTGTCACCGCTGGCGATCGCGCGTGCTTTGGTGGCCAACGTGAAAGCGGGGCGGACCGTGCAAGGCGGCAGTACTCTGACGCAACAGTTAGCCAAAAACCTCTTTTTATCGAGCGATCGCACCTTATGGCGCAAAATGAGAGAGGCTTACATCGCCCTGATTCTTGATTATCGCTACAGCAAAGACCGCATTTTGGAAGCGTACCTCAATGAGGTCTATTTAGGTCAAAGCCGCGGTGAAGCGATTCATGGCTTTGGTTTGGCGTCGCGTTTTTATTTCGGCCAACCGATTCAAGAACTGAGAATTGATCAACTGGCGTTGTTGGTCGGGATGGTGAAAGGCCCTTCGTATTACAACCCGCAACGCTACCCTGAGCGGGCGAAAGAGCGTCGAGATCTGGTGCTACGCTTAATGATGCAACAAGGCACGCTGACGGCGAGCGAGTTTGATGCCGCTGCTAGTCGCCCACTGGATTTACAAGCAACGCCACAAATTGCTAGTCGTCAGCCCGCTTATTTTCAGCAAGTGAGCATTGAGCTCAAAGAGAAGCTTGGAGAGCGATTCCAGGGCGACAGCGGCCTGCGCGTATTTACCTCACTTGACCCTGTCTCACAGCATCAATTGGAGCGCGCCGTTGCCTCTAAGGTAACGCAATTGGCGACGGTGGCGGGCGATGAATTAGAGGGTGCAGCGGTGGCGGTGGATCGGCACACCGGCGAAATTCGCGCGATGGTCGGTGGCAAACGCACTGGCTTTGATGGCTTTAACCGAGCCTTGAACGCGAAGCGGCAAATTGGCTCATTGGCAAAACCTGCGGTCTATTTGGCGGCGCTCAATCAGCCGGAAAAATACACCTTAGCCACTACGCTGCACGACAAGCCGATTGCGCTCAAGGGCAGTCAAGGCAATGTTTGGTCGCCGCGTAATTATGACCGAGAATATCGCGGTGATGTGCCGCTCTATCTGGCGCTGGCCAAATCACTCAATGTGCCGACGGTGGAGCTGGGTATGCAAGTGGGTATTGAGAAGGTCATCAACACCTTTGAGCAGCTTGGTGTGCCACGTGAAGAGATTCGCCCGGTGCCTTCGATGTTCTTAGGATCATTCAGTCTTACCCCGTTTCAGGTGGCGCAGATGTACCAAACCTTAACCAACTCGGGCCGATACGCGAAGCTCTCGGCGCTGCGTTCGGTGCTGAATCTTGAAGGGCAGGTGCTGTATGAGTCTCTGCCTAGCGCGTCACAGCGCGTCGATCAACAAGCGGCCTGGCTGACTACTTATGCGATGAAAATCGGCGTTACTGAAGGTACTGGCCGCTATCTCAATAGTCAGTTTTCTCAAGCAGCGTTGGCGGGAAAAACCGGTACCAGTAATGATACCCGTGACAGTTGGTTTGTCGGTGTTGATGGGCGAGAGGTGACCACGATTTGGCTTGGCCGAGACGACAATACACCGACCAAACTGACGGGGTCGAGCGGCGCATTACGTGTCTATGCCGATTACTTATCACAGCGTATTCCGCAGCCATTGAGCCTGCCATGGCCCCAAGGCATCACGACACTAGGTTTTGCTGGACGAGAGTCGGGCAGCTTGGCGCTGGATTGTCGTAACGACTTTAGGTTGCCCGTGTGGGATAACACAGGTCAGCTCAAACAACAGTGTGATAAAGCGTCGGCATCCTGGATCAATCGACTCTTTGACTGGTAAGGTCAGATGGGTTTGTGTATATAATCCGAAATCATTGGTTTTGAAAGGAATTCAAACGTGAAAAAAACGCTTCGCTCCTTGCGCGGTTTTAGCTATCTATGCGCTTTTTTAGGCGGGTGGCCACTTATGGCGACAGCCCAGTCAGGACCATCGCTGATTGATACCGAGATGCCAGTCGTTGAGCGCCCTAAAATTGCCGTGGTGCTGGCGGGCGGCGGCGCCAAAGGTGCGGCGCACATTGGGGTGTTGAAAGCGCTTGAAGAGCTGAAAATTCCGGTCGACTACATTACCGGCACCAGTATGGGCGCCTATGTAGGCGGCCTTTATGCGACAGGGATGAGCGCTGATGAAATCGAGAGTTTTCTTTACAGCGTCAATTGGAATTCTGGCTTTGTTGATAAAGTGCCGCGCAGTGAGCGTCGTGTGCGAGATAAAGAGTACGAAGACCGCTACCAACTGACGACCGATTTTGGCCTCGGGATTGGAGAGCTCAGAGCCGCCAAAGGGGTTGTGCAAGGGCAGAGTATGCTGCGTATCTTGCGTGAAACCACAGGCAATCTTCCTCCTTTTACCAGCTTTGATGAACTGGCGATTCCCTATCGTTCGGTGGCGACCGACATCATTCAATTAGAACCTGTCATCTTAAGCAGTGGCTATTTGACCGATGCCATGATGGCGAGCATGTCTGTCCCTGGTGCGCTGCCACCGTATGAAGTGGATGGCAAAATGTTGGTCGACGGCGGGGTGACCAACAATATGCCGGTCGAACTCGCTCGAGCACTGGGCGCGGACATCATTATCGCGGTGGACATCAGCTCGGATTATCGCGCCGAAGAGGAATTTACCAACTTATTTACCGTCGCTTCGCAGTTGTCTAATTATCTTGTAAAGCGCAGTACCCGAGAGCAGACGAGCTTTCTTGCAGAGGGCGATGTCCTTCTGAAACCTGAGGTGGGTCGCTACGGCACCACCGATTTCTCCATTATGCCTGAAGCGTATGTCAAAGGTTATGAGATCGCCCACGCAGCAAAGGAACAATTGCAGGCGTTGTCGGTGTCTTCCGCTGAGTACCAACACTATGTGGAGAAAAAACAGCAAGCACGAGCCAAACTCACTTATGTCGATGAGGTGGTGATTGACCGATTGGAGGTGAGCAATAACAGCCCATTCTCCGATGAGGTAATAGCGCAGCGATTGAATCTTGAAAGCGGCGAGCAGTATTCGACTGAAACCTTGGAGCAGAGCATACGCGATCTCTATGTGTTGGATCGGTTTGAGTTGGTGACCTACCAGTTTGATCAGCAAGATGATGACAACGTGCTGCGCGTGAACATCAAAGAGAAATCCTGGGGGCCGAATTTTGTCGACTTTCGTTTCTTCCTTGAAGATGACTTTCAGACCAAAAGCCAGTACTCGATTGGTGTCTCCACCAACTTCACCGGCTTGACGGAGCAAGGAGCCGAGCTAAGAACTAATGTCGAACTGGGCACAGACAAGCTGTTGGAGTTTGATCTCTATTCACCGATCCTCTCCTCTCAAACACTGTTTGGTAACGCGATTGTCAGTTACAAGGAACAGACGCGCAACCTGCCGTTTGATGCCGATGGTGAGTTCGAATTCATTACCGATCCTACTTTAGAGACAACCGAGAACTACCTGCCGGTGAACTATGCTCAGTGGATTGGGGAGCTGGCGATGGGTTATCAGAGCAACTTATGGAGCCAATTTAAGGTGGGCGGGCGCTATACCCACGGTGAAGTGGAAGCGTCGACCTTCTCCTTGTTTGGCACTGGCCGCTATGAGCGCCTGGGTCTGTTTGCCAACTACCGCATTGATACTTTGGACAACTTTGCCCTGCCAAACAAGGGGGTTTACCTCGATCTAGGATTCCTAGTTTCTGATGATAGCTCGCAAGACAGTTTGTCGGATATCGATGATACTGTATACGAAACCACCGTGCGTTGGATAGGTGCGCACAGCTTTGGCCGTCATACTTTAGTGGGTAACTTTGATGGCGCGCTAGTGGAGAGCAAAAAGTCTCAGTTGCTGGTGGACCCTAAACAGTTGGGCGGCTTTCTAAATCTCTCTGGTATCCCGAAAAACAGTCTGGTTGGGCAAAACAAACTCTATGGCAATGCCACTTATCGCTACCGTTGGTTTGATAATGATTTTGGCCTCTTCAGCTCGCCCTTCTACGTCGGCGCGTCATTGGAATATGGCGGTGTGTGGTCAGATCCGGATACAGAAATCAGCCAAGCGCCGATGTATCAAGCGGCTTCGGTTTTTGCGGGGATTGACTCGCCAGTCGGACCGGTGATGTTTGGCTATGGCCGTACTGAACAAAACTACGACTCGTTCTATCTCATCATCGGCAGTTCGTTTAAATAGTGGGATCGAGTCGATATAAATTGTTGTACGGTTTACAGGGAAAATGTGCTTATACTGCATGAAAAAGCATAGAACTTTAGTCTCAAGTTGCTATGTTGGTCAAAATGATGAGATTTTAATTTAACGTTAAATTTGCTATTCTACCGCCCACAGTTTGGCCTCTTTGGCATGATTATTCGATGTTCGGTATCGCACCCAATTGAATGAGAATATGGCATGGAGCGCCAAGTTTCCAAGGATGTTCACTCCCTTCTTTTCTGAATAAATAGCAATAAAGGGGAGGAACCGCAATGAGAGGAAAAAGTCGTGCTTGAAGCCTATCGTAAACACGTCGAAGAGCGTGCTGCTGAAGGAGTTGTACCTAAACCATTGGATGCCGAGCAAGTTGCCAGCCTAGTGGAACTTCTGAAAAATCCCCCTCAAGGTGAAGAAGCGTTTATTCTTGACCTTCTGGAAAACCGAATCCCACCGGGTGTTGATGAAGCGGCTTACGTCAAAGCTGGTTTCCTAACGGCTGTGGCGAAAGGCGAGGTCTCTTCTCCGCTGGTTAGCCGCGAAAAAGCCGCGCAGCTCCTTGGTACTATGCAAGGTGGCTACAACATCGCGCCGCTGGTTGAGTTCCTTGATGATGAGACTCTAGCCCCCATCGCGGTCAAAGCCCTGTCTCATACACTACTGATGTTTGATGCGTTCTACGACGTGGAAGAAAAAGCCAAAGCCGGCAACAGCTTTGCACAGCAAGTGATGCAATCATGGGCGGATGCAGAGTGGTTTACTGCCAAGAAGAAAGTCGCAGAAAAGATCACGGTGAAAGTGTTTAAAGTGACCGGTGAGACGAACACCGATGACTTATCCCCAGCTCCAGATGCTTGGTCGCGCCCTGATATTCCTGTTCACGCGAAAGCGATGCTGAAAATGGAGCGTGAAGGCATCAACCCAGATCAACCTGGTAGTGTTGGCCCTATCACGCAACTCGAAGAGTTGAAAAAAGACGGCATCCCACTCGCTTACGTGGGTGATGTTGTGGGCACCGGTTCTTCGCGTAAATCCGCGACCAACTCAGTGCTGTGGTTTATGGGCGAAGATATCCCATACGTACCTAATAAGCGCACCGGCGGTATCTGCTTGGGTGGCAAAATTGCCCCTATCTTCTACAACACCATGGAAGATTCAGGCGCGCTACCGATTGAATTGAACGTACAACAGATGAATATGGGCGATGTGATCGACATCTTCCCGTACGAAGGTGTGGTACGTAAAGATGGCGAAGAGATTTCTCGTTTCGAGCTGAGCAAAGTGCTGCTTGATGAAGTGCGAGCGGGTGGCCGTATTCCTCTTATTATCGGTCGTGGCCTAACCAGCCGCGCGCGCGCATCGCTCGGTCTTGAAGAGACCGATCTCTTTGCAAAACCCGTTGACCCATCATCGTCAACTAAGGGCTTTACTCTGGCTCAGAAAATGGTTGGTAAAGCGTGTGGCGTTGAAGGTGTCCGCGCAGGTCAATACTGTGAACCTAAGATGACCACGGTCGGCTCGCAAGATACGACGGGCCCAATGACGCGTGATGAGTTGAAAGACTTGGCGTGTCTTGGTTTCTCCGCAGACCTTGTTATGCAGTCATTCTGTCATACCTCTGCGTATCCAAAACCGGTGGATGTGAATACTCACCATACCTTGCCAGACTTCATTATGAACCGTGGGGGTGTCTCTTTGCGCCCTGGTGACGGTGTTATCCACTCATGGCTAAACCGCATGTTGCTGCCAGATACCGTAGGTACAGGTGGTGACTCGCATACTCGTTTCCCTCTTGGTATCTCGTTCCCAGCTGGTTCTGGCTTGGTGGCGTTTGCCGCTGCGACGGGTGTGATGCCATTGGATATGCCTGAGTCCATCTTGGTGCGCTTCAAAGGCGAGATGCAGCCGGGTATCACCTTGCGTGATTTGGTGCATGCGATCCCTTACTATGCGATTCAACAAGGTCTATTGACGGTTGAAAAAGCAGGCAAGATCAATGAGTTCTCAGGTCGCGTTCTTGAGATTGAAGGGGTGGAGCACTTAACAGTTGAACAAGCGTTTGAGCTCTCTGATGCCTCAGCAGAGCGCAGTGCAGCAGGCTGTACTGTCAAGCTCTCTCAAGCGTCAATTGAAGAGTACCTCAACTCAAACATCACCATGTTGAAGTGGATGATCTCTGAAGGTTACGGCGATCGCCGTACCATCGAGCGTCGCATTACTGCGATGCAAGAGTGGTTGGCTAACCCAGAACTGATGGAAGCCGATGCGGACGCGGAATACGCGCACGTGATTGAGATTGATCTTGCTGAGATCAACGAACCTATCTTGTGTGCACCAAATGATCCGGATGATGCGCGCCTACTTTCTCAAGTGCAAGGTACTGAGATTGACGAAGTCTTCATTGGCTCGTGCATGACCAACATTGGTCACTTCCGTGCGGCAGGTAAATTGCTTGAGCAATATGGTGGTACCTTGAATACACGTCTCTGGGTAGCGCCGCCAACTAAGATGGACCGCGATCAATTGACCGAAGAAGGCTATTACGGCATCTACGGCCGCGCGGGTGTGCGTATTGAAACCCCAGGGTGTTCACTCTGTATGGGTAACCAAGCGCGCGTAGCGGATAAAGCGACGGTCATGTCGACCTCAACGCGTAACTTCCCGAACCGTTTAGGTACGGGCGCGAATGTGTTCCTCTCTTCCGCTGAGCTTGCTGCAGTGGGCGCTATCTTAGGCCGCATCCCTACTAAAGAAGAGTATCTTGAGTATGCGGCGAAGATCAATGCAACCGCGGCGGATACCTACCGCTACTTGAACTTCCACAAGATGGAACAGTACACCAAGAAAGCGGATACCGTGATCTTCCAAGAGCCTGCGTAATCACGCTCTAGCGAATATGACTGATCAGCGTCTGCTTCGGCAGGCGCTTTTTTTATCTCTGTTTTTTAGGCGGATGGTGTCGATTTTTAGAGTGTCTGAGGCCGATTTTAGGTATAGTGCGCGCCTTTTCTTCACGACTTTTTCTGGGTAGGTGGCTCAATTATGGAATTTGAATTTATTAAGAATACCTTACTGGGTGACGTCTACGTAAGATCCAGTATGGGGCATGAGGTCTTTGGTCGCTGGCTTCAGGAAGAAATTGGTCAAGACCCCGTCAAACTCGAGAGCATTGATCAGTTGCTAGCCAGTGCGAAAGCTGCGCCTCAGCAAGAGTTCATTTTAGAAGGCCGAGAAATTTCATTGACAGTTCAAGGTGATGAAGTGTTAGTGGAAGAGAACAGCTTAAAGCATGACTTTGACCTTGGCGCGGAAAGTGAGTTTGAGTTGTATGAGAGCGAGAGCCGTGCAAGCTGCGGTTTGGAAGATTTCGAACAACTGCTCGACCAGTGGAAATCCTTTCTTCGTACAATGTAATGCACCCTATTGGTGAATGAATTCACTGATGCTCTGTTTTTGGGAAGTGCGCGCACCTTTATGGTGCGCGTTTTTCGTTCTACAGGATGGGGTTTTAATATAATTTCATATTTATCAATTAGTTAAAAACTTGGCACGCACCTTGGATTATAGAAAAGCAAAAGGATGACTGCTTCAGAGAGGATGCGATGAAACTTATTAATGCGATTATCAAACCGTTCAAATTAGATGATGTTCGAGAGGCGTTAGCCGATGTGGGCATCGAGGGGATGACTGTATCAGAGGTGAAAGGCTTTGGTCGTCAAAAAGGCCATACAGAACTTTACCGTGGTGCAGAATATCAAGTCGATTTTCTACCCAAAGTAAAACTAGAGATCGCCACTCAGGCTGAAAACGTTGACCGCGTTATCGAAGCCATCACGAAAGCGGCGCACACCGGAAAAATTGGTGACGGTAAGATTTTTGTCTACGACCTAAGTCAAGCAGTGCGTATTCGTACTGGTGAGACGGATGTTGAGGCACTTTAAGAATTCAAAGGACTGGAGATAAACACGATGGAATTATCAACAACAGTAACAGAGTTACGTTACGCACTAGACACCTTTTTCTTCCTCATTTCAGGTGCGTTAGTTATGTGGATGGCAGCGGGTTTTGCGATGCTGGAAGCGGGTCTAGTACGTTCAAAGAACACCACTGAAATCCTAACCAAAAACTTCTGCCTATACGCTATCGCTTGTACCATGTACTTGGTGGTTGGCTACAACATCATGTACGTCGACAACGGCGAAGGCGGTTGGCTACCATCAATCGGTGCGCTGATTGGTACGCAAGGTGAAGGTGCAGACCACTCCCTTGAGTCTGACTTCTTCTTCCAAGTTGTGTTCGTGGCGACGGCGATGTCGGTTGTCTCTGGCGCAGTGGCTGAGCGTATGAAGCTATGGGCTTTCTTGATTTTCGCTGTCGTACTTACAGCCTTCATCTACCCAGTCGAAGGTTACTGGACTTGGGGCGGTGGCTTCCTATCTGAAGCGGGCTTTAGCGACTTTGCAGGCTCTGGTATTGTTCACATGGCTGGCGCAGCAGCAGCATTGGCAGGCGTACTTCTTCTCGGTGCACGTAAAGGTAAATACGGCAAAAACGGTGAAATCTACCCAATTCCTGGTTCAAACATGCCATTGGCAACGTTGGGTACCTTCATCCTATGGTTCGGTTGGTTCGGTTTCAACGGTGGTTCACAGTTGATGGTATCAGATTTCGAGAACGCAACAGCGGTTGGTCAAATCTTCCTAAACACCAATGCCGCAGCCGCAGCAGGTGCCATTGCAGCGCTGTTTGTTTGTAAAACTACTTGGGGTAAAGCAGACCTGACTATGATTCTTAACGGTGCTTTGGCGGGCTTGGTAGCTATCACCGCAGACCCACTGTCACCATCACCACTTTACTCTGTGGCTATCGGTGCGGTATCAGGTGCATTGGTTGTGTTTAGCATCATCGGTCTAGACAAACTTAAGATTGACGATCCAGTGGGTGCTATCTCTGTTCACGGTGTGTGTGGCTTCTTCGGTCTGATGGTTGTGCCACTAAGCAACGGTGACGCTTCATTCGGTGCACAGCTTCTTGGTGCTGCAGTGATCTTCGCTTGGGTATTTGGTGCAAGCCTAGTGGTCTGGGGTATCTTGAAAGCAACAATGGGTATCCGAGTCTCTGAAGACGAAGAGATGGAAGGTATGGACATGCACGACTGTGGTGTTGGTGCTTACCCAGAGTTCGTGACTGTGAAATAAATCACTTTTTAATACAAAGTATGAAGCCCACACTCAGTGTGGGCTTTTTTTGATCTATGCTTCAGGGGCTGAGTAAAAGCACCATAGATACGCTCTGGCTTTTGAGACTGAGTTGATACAAAATTAATCAATATTTGGTTAGGTGTGATACAAGTTGTTACAAATAAAGGGGTTTAAAATCAGCCGTTAACCCGCCTGTTTTGCTTATTGATGGATTGTTTTCTAAAGTTTGTTGAATATAATAAACGCATTGATAAACATTATCATTATTATATAAATCTAAAGGATTGACTCGATGAAAAAACTGCTGACTCTTTCTGCATTAGCCTGTGCAACTGTTGCCCCAACCGCGGCTCTCGCTGCAGAAGAAGTAAATGTCTACTCTTACCGCCAGCCTTTCCTTGTTGAGCCGATGTTCAACGAATTTACCAAAGAAACCGGTATCAAAGTAAACGTCAAGTTTGCGAAAACAGGGATCGCAGAAAAGCTCGCTCAGGAAGGAGAGTACAGCCCAGCAGACGTCGTGCTCACTGTTGACATCAGCCGCTTAGCTGAGCTTACCGACAAAGGTCTGGTGCAAGCGGTAAACAGTGACGTGCTTGAGAGCAACATTCCTGCTCAATACCAAGATGAAAATAACGAATGGTTTGCTCTGACGACACGTACTCGCAGCGTTTACTCTTCGCGCGACCGCGTAGGCAAATTGGGTGAAGACTTCACTTACGCCGATTTAGCCAAGCCAGAGTTCAAAGGCAAAATCTGTACACGTAGCGGTAAGCACCCATACAACGTATCACTGATCTCCTCTATGATTGCTCATGAAGGCGAAGCTGCGACCAAAGCTTGGTTGGAAGGGGTGAAAGCGAACCTAGCACGTAAACCGCAAGGTAATGACCGTGCACAAGTGAAAGCCATTAAAGAAGGTTTGTGTGACGTGTCTCTAGGTAACAGCTACTACCTAGGCGCAATGGTTAACGATCCAGAGCAGAAAGCGTGGGCTGACGCGGTGTACATCAACTTCCCGAACCAAAGCACCACAGGGACACACGTGAACATCTCAGGTATGGCGATGGCGAAATACGCGCCTAACAAAGAGAACGCAGTGAAGCTGATGGAATTCCTTGCGGGTGACGTCGCGCAAGAGATGTACGCAGAAGTGAACTACGAATACCCAGTAAAAGCGGGCGTAAAACGTTCAGAGCTCGTGGCTTCTTGGGGTGACTTTAAAGCCGATACTCTCTCGTTAGATGAGATCGCCGATCACCACGAAGCAGCAGTGAAACTGCTTGATGAAGTGAAATTTGATCTGTAATTCTGCTCATACAGACCATTAATTAAAGACAACCTCAAGTCTCGCTTTTCTTTGTCGAGCTTGAGGTTGTTTGCTTATAAGGGTATAAATACACCTATACGGTTAAAGGATATGAGATGTATTTGCAACTGCATCTATCCCTCATACAGCCTGATGATAAATAGGCAATGAAAGAAAAATATTACTCATGGAAAACCAGCAGTGGAGCGCTTGCTTTGTTGCTGGTTTTACCGATCTTAGCGATATTCTACACCGCCATCGGCGAGACAGATGACCTCTTTGGCCATCTGATGTCGACTGTTCTCCCAACTTACACTTACAACACAGTGTTGCTAGCACTTGGAACCATGGCATTTTCTCTGCTTTTTGGCGTGCCGAGCGCGTGGTTGATGGCGATGTGTCGCCTGCCTAGTGAACGAGTATTGCAGTGGGCATTGGTCTTACCGCTGGCCATGCCCGCCTATATTGTCGGATACATCTTTACTGATTGGTTTGATTTTGCTGGCCCGGTGCAGGTGTGGCTGCGCGGCGTCACTGGCTGGGGACCGGGTGAGTACTGGTTTCCTGATATTCGCACCTTAAGCGGTGCGGTGGTGGTGCTGTCTTTGGTGCTCTACCCTTACGTGTATCTGCTGTGCCGTGCCGCGTTTATGGAACAGAATGTGTCGCTGTTGCAATCGGCGCGCTTATTGAAGTGCTCCCCTTGGGAGAGCTTTCGCCGAATTTCATTGCCACTGGCACGCCCGGCAATGGCGGTAGGGTTGTCGCTGGTTGCGATGGAGACCATCGGTGATTTTGGTACGGTCAGCTATTTCGCGGTCAATACGTTGACCACCGCGGTGTATGACACTTGGTTAGGCTACTCAAGCTTAACGGCCGCAGCAAAAATTTCCGCCATCATGTTGTTGATTGTGATCTTGCTGCTTAGCGCAGAACGCTACAGCCGACGCAAACAAAAGCTCTTTCAGCAGCAGTTTAATAGCCGTGAAGATTTTCGTTATGTGCTAACGGGTTGGAAGAAGTGGCTAGCCCTGATTTGGTGTTGGGGTTTGGTTTGTATCGCTTTTCTTTTCCCGCTGGGTCAACTGCTGATGTATGCCTACACCTACTTCTCACAAAGCTGGACCGCAGAGTTTCGCCAATTTGCGCTCAATAGTCTCTATGTCTCTATTTCCGCTGCGTTGATTGGTGTGGCGATCGCTTTGGTACTCAACTTCTGTCAGCGTATTACACCGAGTAAGACCAGCGTCAGTTTTATGCGCCTCTCTTCACTGGGCTATGCGGTGCCGGGCACAGTATTGGCAATTGGTATCATGGTGCCTGTACTCAGTCTCGATCATTTGGTTAATGATGTCGCTAAATGGATGGAGTGGGGACGCCCAGGGTTGATTTTCTCTGGTTCTATGTTTGCAGTTATCTTCGCCATGGTGGTGCGTTTTTCACCGGTGGCGATTGGCAGCATTGAAAGCAGTTTGAGCAAAGTGTCGCCCTCACTGGATATGGCATCGCGCACCATGGGGTGCAGCGTCAATCAGATGGTGTGGCGAGTTCATTTCCCACTGGTGCGTCGCGGCGCTTTGATTGCGGGCCTGCTAGTGTTTATTGAGTCGATGAAAGAGCTCAACGCCGCCCTTTTACTCCGCCCATTCAACTTCGAAACCTTAGCGACTTACGTCTATAACTTTGCCTCCGATGAGAAATTGGAGTTGGCGGCGCTACCTGCCGTATTGTTGGTTCTTGTTGGCCTTATTCCTTTAGTTCTGATCAACCGTTCACTGGAGCACACACACTAATGAGTTGCGCGCTATCTATTGAAAACCTCACTTGTAAATATGACGACCAGACCACGGTACTCGAGTCGTTATCTTTGCGGGTCGAGCATGGTGAAATTGTCTGTCTACTTGGCGCCAGTGGTTGTGGGAAAACGACGTTGCTCAAAGCGATTGCTGGTTTGCTTCCGCTCAGTTCAGGCACCATGAGTCTCAATTGCAACGTGATTGATAATGGCGAGCACTGGTTGCCGCCTGAGCAGCGCAACATTGGTATGATTTTCCAAGATTACGCGCTGTTTCCCCATCTGACGGTAGAACAAAACATTGCCTTTGGTTTGACCGCTCTCTCAGCGCAAGACAAACATCAGCGCGTGGAAGAGATGCTGGAATTGGTGCATCTCAGTGGTTATGGCGATCGCTACCCGCATCAGCTGTCGGGTGGTCAACAGCAACGCGTGGCCATTGCTCGCTCTTTGGCGTACAAGCCGGACTTGCTCTTGCTTGATGAGCCGTTCTCTAACATCGATACCCAAGTGCGCCATGAGCTGATTGGTGAAATTCGCAAGATTTTCAAAAAGCAGGGTGTTACGGCGATATTCGTCACCCATAGCCGTGAAGAGGCCTTTGCCTTTGCAGACAAAATGGCGGTGATGAACCACGGCGTCATTGAGCAATACGGCACGGCAGGCGAGCTTTACTACCAACCGTCGAGTAAATTTGTGGCGGATTTCTTGGGCGGCGGCAGTTACATCAAAGCCAAGCGCATCTCATCGTCTGAGTTCGAAACCGAACTCGGTGTGATTGAAGCGACTGCGCAACATGAGATCTCTCAAGGCGGCGAATGTGAATTGTTACTTCGTCCACAACATGTCCAGATCAGTGCGACTCAAGAGAGCAGTATCTCGGTGTTAGAGCAGCAGTTTATGGGTGATCACTGCCGTTATGTCATCAATGCGGGTGGTAATCTCTTGCTCGCCAGCTCCCCTGAGCCGTTGATGATTGGCCAACATGTGTCTGTCAAAGTCGATACCCAAGGCGTATTGGCGTTCTAGTCTAGAGCGGACATTCCGACAAAAAAATGCCCGGTATAGTACCGGGCAAATCTTCTTCACCTATAGGGTGGACCCAAGATGGATCGCGATGAAGCCTAGAGTTTGAGGAAGGTTTTCATTTGCAGCACTACTTTTTCAGCCGTGGCTTGGTCTGCCATTTCAGCAAAAATTCGCAGTAGTGGCTCAGTGCCAGAGAAACGTGCGATGACCCACCCGCCATTTTTAAACACCACTTTAGCGCCATCTTCGTAGCTGACTGTGTCGATGTCATACTCAAATTCAGGCAGTTGCTTCTCGACGTAGAGGCGATCATACAGCGCCTGTTTTTGCGACGCTTTAAACGTACAATCTCCTTCTGCGGTATAGGCGTAACCGTAGCGTGAATAGATTTCACCAAGCAGTTCGGAGAGTTTCTTCCCAGTAACGGAGATCATCTCCACCAATAAGCTGGATGCAAATACCCCATCTTTGCCCTTAATGTGACCGCGAATGGTCAAGCCGCCTGAGCTCTCTCCGCCGATCAGTGCATCGTGCGCTTCCATCTTGGAGCTGATGTGTTTAAAGCCAACCGGGACTTCATAACACGCTTCACCATGATCGGCGGCGATTTTATCGAGCAGGTGAGTGGTCGCGATGTTACGCACCACCGCACCTTTCCAGCCCTTGTACTCAAGTAGGTAGTAATAGAGCAGCATCAGTACTTCGTTGGGGTGAATAAAATGTCCTTTTTCATCAATGATGCCTAAACGGTCGGCATCCCCATCGGTACCAATACCAATGTCGTAGCCCTCTGCTGCCACCAGATGTTTGAGGCGATATAAGGTTGCAGCGCTAGGTGAGGGCATCAGTCCGCCAAAATCGGGGTTCTTGCCATCGTGAATCACATCCACATCGCAGCGGCCGTTAATCAAAACGGTTTGCAAAGCGTTCTTCGCGACCCCAAACATCGGGTCGATGAGAACGCGTAAGTTGGCTTTTTTAATCGCTTCAATGTCGATGAAATCGATGATGGAATCGACAAACTCGTTCATTGGATTAATGAGCTTAATACGCTGGCTATCAAGTGCCTGCTCAAATTCCATGCTCAACACATCGTTTTGGCTGAGGGTTTCAATTTGCGCTTCGATTTTTTGTGTGATCACTTCATCGGCGTCTCGGCCACCTTCGATGAACACCTTGATACCGTTGTAATCCGCTGGGTTGTGCGAGGCGGTGATGCATGCCGAGTAGGCGCAATTCATCTGCTTGGCCTTGAACATCACGATAGGGGTGGGCACGAATTTGTCGATAAAACTCACGCAGATCCCGTTCGCTGCGAGCACTTCAGCAAACCAGTGGCCCGCTTTATCGGAGAGAAAGCGGCGGTCATACCCAATCACGAATCCGCGGTCGCTGACCTGTTCGTGATTGATGATATTGGCCAGCGCTTGGGCAACAAGGCGCACGTTGTCTTTTGTGAACGCTTCACCAATAAACGCACGCCAACCGCCGGTGCCAAATTTAATTGCTGAACTCATAGTTGTTTTCCTTTCTAGCAAACCCAGAGCGGCGCGAGGACGCTCTGGGCTGACTCGTTATCCCAATACCACGACCACTTGGTTGACAGAGCCTTGAGGCTGAACCGGAACCACACCTTCGACGGCTTGGCCGTTCACCGTGATGGATTGAACCCCTTTGCTCACCGAATTCGGATTGTCGACTTTGATGTGATAAGTGGCACCTAGCCACTCACGCGTAACCTCAAAGCTCGGCCAACCGGTCGGAATACACGGGTCGATGGTTAGGCCATCAAAGCCACTGCGCACACCCAAAATAAAGTTGGTGACCGCAAAGTAAGCCCAGCCTGAGGTGCCGGTTAGCCAAGGGTGGTTGGCGCGGCCATGATCTTGATGATCGCGCCCCATGATGAATTGGACGTAGGAGTAAGGCTCCGCGACACGTTTCTCGATGATGTCGTTTTGGTTGTATGGGTTGAGCGCATCGTAGAACTTCATCGCACGATCGCCGCGGCCCAGTTTGGCCTCTGCGACCCAAGCCCAAGGGTTAGGGTGTGAGAAGATGGCGCCGTTTTCTTTCACGCCCTGGTAGACACGAGTAACAAAGCCGATGTCGTCATTAGGGGTCGCGAATGATGGCGAGTTGAGATGCAAGCCGTATTCGGAGAATAGGTGTTCATCAACTGCGTCCATGGCTCGCTCGCCACGCTGCTGCGAGACCGCACCAGAGAGGACGGCGAGGGTGTTCGACTCCAGATGGACACGGCCTTCTTTTTGCTGCGCAGTACCAATCTTGTCGCCATTTTTGGTCAAGCCGCGAATGTACCAACCGCCTTCGTCGTCCCAGAGGTGAGTTTCACACGCTTCACGGACATTAGCCGCCATTTGGCTGTATTTCTCCACATCCTCCTCTTTACCAAGGAACTTGGCCAAGTCGATGAACTCTTGCAGTGCCCAGAAATGGAGGAAAGAGACCATCGATGACTCGCCGCCACCAAGGTTGAGACAGTCATTCCAGTCAGCGCGCAGGCCTTTACAGATGCCGGTTTGACCGACGTACTCAGCCGAGAAGTCGAGCGCGGCTTTCATGTGCTCATAGACACTGGCTTCGCCGCCATCGGCATACGGAATGGTCTCATCAAAAAATCCGTGCTCGCCCGTTTCCATCACGTATTTACAGATGGTCGGCACCAACCAAAGGTGATCGTCAGAGCAGGTATCTTCAATGCCGTGGATCTTATCTTCATCGGAAGGGGTTGGAACCACGGTTGGTGATTTGGAGGGTTTCACATCCGCTTTTTCAGGATCGAACCAGTCAGGATCAAACAAGTGCAGACCGTACCCCGCTTTGACCTGACCGCGAAGCAGATCGACAATGCGCTTGCGCGTCATTTTCGGGTTGGCGTGTGGGACGGAAATCGCATCCTGAGCCGTGTCACGATAGCCCAGCCCGGTGCGTCCACCTACTTCAATAAAGGAAGCGAAACGTGACCAGACAACACAGGTCTCGGCTTGGTACAGCGTCCAAGTGTTGATCATGGTATCCAGCCCTTCGTTTGGCGAGTGGACTTGGAACTTGTTGCAGCGCTCGTCCCAGTGCGCTTTGATGCCGGCAAAGGCGCGATCGATTTCATTCACATCTTGGTATTTGGCGCGCAAACGCTCGCCATTGCCTTTTCCAATACCCAGCAAGTAGGCGAAACGTACTTCTTCACCCGGTGCAAGCGTGAACTGTTTGTGTAGTGAGCCACAGTGGTTGTAACAAGTTTGCGCGCTGTTCGAGCAGCGTCCTTGCTCGACGGCAATCGGATTGGCTTCGTCACGATAGAGACCAAGGAAACGATCGCGTTGACCATCATACGAGTCTGGATCGAAGGTGGAGGCGAGGTAATAGAAGCCTTCAAAATCGTTGGTGTTGTAGTAGAGATCATACTCAATCACGCCGTCACGGTATTCGGTGCCCGCAGAGTAAAGTGACATCTGGTGGTTTTGATTGTCCGATTGAATATGGCTAAATGAGAATTCGACGAACGAAAATGCGCTGATCGTGCGTGGCGTATCTGAGGTGTTTTTGATCACCACATCCCAAATTTCAACGTCTTCGCCTTTCGGTACAAATAAGGTTTTGGTCGCGCTAATGCCACTGTACTCACATTTGAATTTGGAGTAAGAGAGGCCGTGGCGCACTTCATAGGTCGCTTCGTCTAAACTCTTCGCAACCGGCTGCCATGAGATAGACCAGTAATCACCGCTGACATCATCGCGCAGATAGACGTAATGCCCAGGGCGATCAAAGCTGGCATTGGGGCGGAATTTGGTGACGCGATTGTACTCAGGGGAGTTGTAGAAAGAGTAGCCGCCCGCATTGTGCGAAATGACGGTACAGAACTTTTCTGTGCCTAAGTAGTTAGTCCATGGTGCAGGGACGTCTGGTCGAGTGATGACGTATTCACGATGTTCGTTATCGAAATAGCCGTATTTCATGTGTCTTTCCTTTTAACAAGTTACCAATCAGTAACCAAATCTAAGCTAGTGAAAACTGTAAGTAGTGATTCAATGGGTTAAGTTCATCGTCAGGATTGCGGGTCTCTAACCCGCGCTATCCGACGCTCATTTTTTCGTCTTGTCACCTCGTTGTTTGGGTGCTTGAGGTTTTGGCGAGAGAGGTTTGGCGCTATAGCTTGCAGGTGTTCGCCAAGGCGCTCTATAGGCCACCCCCTGTTTGTCGAGCAGTGGTAAGTGGCCGTTAAGTCGCGCAAGATAGTCCAACCAATCGCGCTGGTGTTTTTCACTCCATCCCGCTTCGGCAAGCGCGGTTAGGCGCGGGAAAATCATGTAGTCCATGCGTGCAGGCTCGGTGACAATTTCGCTCCATAGCGCACATTGAATGCCTAAAATGCGACGTCGAATTGGGTCGTTGTCGGCGATGTCTGCCAGTGGCTCGTAGCGATACGCCTTTTCAAGCGGGATCACGCTGGCCCAATCGACCCCCGGCTCTTCAGGAGCGTAATCTTGGCTCATATCGAGATAGGTGCTTTGACCAGGCTGTAAGATGACGTCAAAGCCTTGTTTGGCGCAGTGCAATGCAGCGTCCTCACTGAGCCAAGAGTAGATCACGGTATCTTTGCTCACTTTGTCACCATGTTGCGCTTCTTCCCAACCGACCATTCGTTTACCTAAGCTGCGCAGCTTGCGTTCGGCGTAACGCAGCAGATGACCTTGTAGCTCTTTACTGCTTTGGTAGCCGTGCTCTTTCATTAAAGCGATGCACGCTGGGCTTTCTAGCCAGACCCCTTGCGGCACTTCGTCGGCGCCGATATGCACCCAAGGGGACGGGAAAAGCGCCGCCACTTCCTCAAGCACCGCGTCGAGAAACGCATAGGTACCAGGCAGAGCGGGGGACAACACGTTGTCGCTGTAATGCTGGATGCTGCGGTAGTTTGAGCGATCGCTGGCGTCATACAGCCATTCCGGTAGGGATTGGATCGCCGCTCGGCAGTGGCCTGGAATATCAATTTCAGGGATCACTGTGATGCCTCGCTCTGCGGCATAGTCGATCACGGCGGCGATCTCTTCTTGGCGGTAGTATCCACCGTAGCGCTGCCCTAGATGACTAAATTGCGCTTGCAACGCCAAATCTGGACCGCGAAACGCCCCAATCTCAGTTAATTGAGGCAAGGATTTGATTTCAATGCGCCACCCTTCGTCATCGGTAAGGTGCCAATGAAAGGTGTTGAATTTGTAGTGCGCCAGTTGGTTGATGAGGCGTTTGATCTGCGCCACCGAGTAAAAGTGGCGCGCGCAATCTAGCATCATGCCGCGATAGCGAAAACGAGGTTTATCGCTGATGGTGACCAGCGGCACGGCGAGCCCATTGCCTTGTTTCGCGGGTCTGATGAGCTGCAGCAAGGTGGCGCTGGCATGGATAAAACCGACGTCCGAGCCGGATTCAAGCTGCACACCATGATGAGTCACGGTTAAGTGGTACTCCCCCTCATCAAGTGTTGGGTTCGAGCGAAAGAGGATGTCACTTTGCCCAATTGTGTGCACCTCAAAATCATGCAGTGTGGCTAGCTCTTGTTGCAGCCAAGTAGCGCCGCGTTCTGCCAATGCGGTTTGCAAGGTGATTTGGCTGTGTTCAGAGAGACGATATTCGCCCTCTTTGAGTGCTAGAGCATTGGGCTTTGGAATCAGCGCCAATGGCGCTGACGGCAGCTCTGAGTGGGCTGGGATCTCGGCGCGTTCGCGGTAGGGCGAGGCGAGCGCGATCGGAGAGACATGCACCGCGTGTGTTTGGTGTTGCTCAAGGTCGATCAGCAGCGCATCTTTTAGTCCGTCGGTATAAAAGCGTAGTGGCGCGGTTTTGATGCTAAATTCGCAATAAAAGTGCTGGTTCGCGGTTAACGTGTCGACATCCGGCGTTAAAGTGCAAAAACTGCCGATCTGCACAATCTGCCCGTGGCTGACACTGCTTGGCTGAATGTAGCGATCAAGAATGAACTGTAACTGCCAGGTGGGCAGGTCTTGATCGGTTAAGTTGTGCAAGGTGAGGCCAAATCGGCAACCTTCTTTGCGCTCATTGAGCACCGCAAAATCCACTCGATAACTCATTGTGCACCTTCGTGTTGAATGTCGCTCAGTTTATAAAGGTTGTGCTCGGGTTTACCTGCAAACATCAGTGCCCCTTCGATGGCGTCGAACTTGGCAGGTACAATCAGACTTCTCATCGGTGGCGATAGCCACGCTTGCATGCGCTCCGCGACTCCGCCCATCAAACAGATGCGCGTCGCGCCTCGGCGGCGTAACGCTTGCAGCCACATTTCGATATCGTCACGGGTTTGTTGTAAGAGTGCCTGTGCCAACGGGCATCCTTCATCTGCGAATTGAAATATCTGAGGAGAAAACTGACCGTAATCGCGAGGCAGCGCTTGTTTTGACCAGGCAACAATCGCATCGACGTCATGGTGAAAGTGTGTCATCACGTAATGGTAGAGTGGTGTTTGGGGCTCAATGTCATCGTAGGCGAGCAGCACTTTTTGGATTAGCCTTAGCCCCATCATCGCGCCACTGCCTTGATCGGAGATGGGAAACTCACGGCCACCGACCACTTGCTGCTCACCACCGTTGATCAATAGACCGCATGAGCCTGTACCAGCAATCAGAATGGCACCATCTTGGCCGTCATGCGCGCCAAGACAAGCGCCATAGGCATCCGTATTGAGGACGATGGAGGCGAATAGGTGAGGCTGCTCCATCATCGCAAACCATGCAGACTTTTGCTCCGCGCCCGCGAGGGCAAGGCCAAGGTGCATGCGTGTGAAATCAGCGCTCGTCAACTCGGCCTGCGTGGCTGCTGTCGTGACGGCATCGACAATGGATGTCAGAGCAGGTTCGATGCCAAGTAAAATGTTAGCGCTGCCGCTTTTTCCCTCGCCAAGTAAGCGTCCCTGCGCATCTCGAATCCGTGCTCGGCACGAGGTGCCGCCGCCATCAATGCCGACATATAAATGGGTCATTGCGCTTGCTCCTTTGAGTACGGGTGAGTTTGAGAGAAGCGACGCGCCTGGTGACAAATGGCGAGCAGATACCACGCCGCATGAGGAATCCACTGTTCGCCCCAACGCCAGTTTTGCAGCATGTCATCACATTGAGGGGACGGATTGAAGGCGATGTCTCGTTCATCATCAAATCCGCTGGTAATGCCGTTACAAATCCCCCCTTTGGCGTTAAAAAAGCCCAGCTCAGGCAGGTAGTCTGGGTTGTTGTGACCTGCGCCATCAAGCATGCAGAGATCAAATGGGTTCAAGCCTAAAATCCAGCTCAAACAGTCTTCTGCAAAGCTATCCAATTGCTGACACAGTGCCGGGTTATCAAGGTGGCGCTGAGCGATATGGGCCATGCTCGCTAGAGAGCCGAGCCGCGCGTTTTCGCCCTGCCACCAGTAGCCGGTTTCATTGTCATGGGGAACGAAAAAGCGCGCGCTTTTCTCCTCTGACAGAGGCTTGGTGTATTGGCGAGGGTAACCAAAGGGGTTGTGCACCGCTTGCGTGATGGAGAGTTCAAACCGCACCGCTTGTTCAATCACGCGCTGGACGCTGTCTCGCTGCGCCACATCGGTTTCAATATCCAGATAGCGACACAAGCTGATGACTGGTAATCCTGCGTCACTGGCATGAAAGTAGGGGCGTGAGCCATTGTGATTGGCGGACCAGAAATGGTGCTGATCGTCATCGCTGCATTGACGCGCCATCAGTTTGTTGGCCCACTCTTGGCTTTGTTGCAGATAGCGTGTCTGTTTTGTGGCGCGATAGAGCTCACAACTGGCCAGTAATGCGCAGTACTCATCGATGATGTTTTCAACGCCATCGTCTAAGTACTCGCGGTTGTGTGAGATAAGGTGCCAATAGCCTTTTTCCGCCGCCGCCAAGTAGTCGTTGGGTCGATATTCTCCGCCTTGTTCGCACTGTGCGGCGGTAGCGAGCGCAGCAATTGCAATGCCGCCGCCTTGACGAAATCCAGCTTGAAAGTCCGAGGACTTATGGCCCAATTGTGTCGCATAGGCGCAAATGTGGCGTTTGCTGGTCTCTTTTGACCACTGGTCAAACACCGTCATGTAAAAGTAGCCATCAGGATGTTGCATTCGCACTAAGAAATCGGCGCCGTGCAATGCTTCTTCTGCCATTCTCAGGCGAGTAAACGCGGGGACGGAATCGAGCGTTTGCAGCTGCTCTAAGCCATTGAATAGGTTCCACACGACCATGGGGATCTGCTGTGGATTGAAGTAATTGGCATAAGATAGATGGCTGAGGTATTTGCTGACATCGCCGGAGGCGTCATACCAGCCGCCGTGGACATCCGCGTACGCATCATGGCCGTAAAGGGGCACGTGGCGATCTTGCTGATCAAACACGCCCGTACAACGCTGAGACTTAAAGTAGTGCAGCACATCGGACAGCGTGGCGCTGAGCAAGTGTTGATGGCGAATCTCGAAAGTGTGGGAGCAGACAGAGTCGTCATTGCTCAACTCGTTTTCTCTCGAGGTATCTTTTTTCAACGTATCTTTGTTCAACCTATCAATGGCCAAGTAGAACTGGCCGATTTGATCAAAAGTGGAAAACGGAATGCGAAAAAAATGCCCTTGGTGCCAATGGTCGACGGTGCCACCGGGCTCGGTTTGATAGGTGGCGAGCGTCTGATGACTCTGCGCGCACACAAGACGAGCAGTGGGGAGCGTCTCTAGTGCGTGGTTTGTCATCAGTACCGCCTGTTTTGGACCAAGGGCTTCATAACCAAGATGGTTAGTCAGTAGCTGCATTCTGTTCTCCGAACGTGGTATGTCTTATGCCGCGCAAGCGCGGGTATTCAAAGTGTTCATCACAGCCAAGGAGCGCCCTTGGCTGCGTTTTTGGTGCGATGGCTGTTTAAGCGCGATTAGTGCTCAAACAGATAGCAACGCACAAAGTGGTTTTCAGACAGTTGAGTGACCTCAGGTAATTGCTCACGGCAGCGCTCAGTGGCGTGCTCACAGCGCCCTGCAAATGGACAGCCGGTTGAGACGGGCGTCCAAAGCGGAATCTCCCCCTTGTTGCCTTTGAGCTTCTCGTGAATCGATTTACTCGGATCGGGCACCGCAGAAACCAGCAACTGCGTGTAGGGGTGTTGAGGTTTATGGATGATCTCTTCGGTATCGCCCCACTCGACCATGTGACCCACGTACATCACCGCCAGATCTTCGGCGATGTAGCGAGCTGTGGCGATGTCGTGCGTGATGTAGAGCAGTGACATCTGTTTGTCGAACTTCATCTCTTCCATCAGGTTCAATACCCCGGCACGAATCGACACATCGAGCATCGAGGTCGGTTCATCGGCAAGTACAACCTCAGCGCCAACGGCAATATTACGCGCCAAGTTGACCCGTTGGCGCTGACCACCGGAGAGTTGATGCGGGTATTTTTCTGCGGTCTCTTTCGGCGGAATAAGGCCCACTTGTTCCAGCAGATCGTACACTCGCTCTTGCAGTTCTTTTTTGTTGCCCGGCGTGACTTTTTTATGGATCAGCAAGGGACGGGCAATGTGGTGGAAAATATTGTGTGTTGGGTTGAGCGAGCCAAATGGGTCTTGCCAGACCATTTGTACCCCTTCGCGATAACTCATTAAGTCCGATTTTGACTTGATGGTTTGAATGTCACGGCCTTTGTAAATGATGTCGCCTGAGGTTGGCGCATACATTTTGGCGATCATTTTCGCGGTCGTGGATTTACCCGAGCCGGATTCGCCCACCACCGACAAACCGCGGCTTTTGTACATTTTGAATGACACGTCGTTGATCGCGCGCATCATAGGTTGTTGCAATGCATTGCTGTTGATCGGGAAATCTTTGACCAGATTTTTTCCCTCAATCAACAAGTCGCCATATTCTGTGCTCATAATGGTCTCCAATGAAATTCTTCAGCTTCTCAATTCGTTACAACTTTGCTTGCGCAATGGGCTCACCGTATAGGTGGCAGTTTGAGAAACGACTTGGCTCGATTTCTCGCAGTGAGGTCGCTTTGCGGGTGCAGGTGTCATGGACACGATCACAGCGCGCTTGGAAGCGACAACCTTGCGGTATCTCCAGCAAGTTGAGTGGGTTACCAGGAATGCCCGTCAATTTGGTTTTCGGCCCGGTTAATGGAGGGAAAGAGCTACCTAACCCCTTGGTGTAAGGGTGGTATGGACTTTCAAGAATTTGTTTTGAAGGTGCGACTTCAATCAGTTCACCGGAATACATGATGCCGATACGGTCAGAGAACTCGACCATCAGGGACAAATCATGAGTAATGAACAAAATAGAGAAACCGAACTCCTCTTTCAGCGCGTAGATCTTTTGCAAGATTTCGCGTTGCACCACCACATCAAGCGCGGTGGTAGGCTCATCCATGATGATCATTTTCGGATTCAACGCGAGAGCAATCGCAATAACCAGACGCTGACGCATGCCACCAGAGAACTGGTGAGGGTAGTCGGTCAGGCGACTTGGGTGAATATCGACGATCTCCAACAAGCCTTCGGCGCGGCGTCTGGCTTGTTCACGCGTCATATTGGTGTGGCGCATGATCACATCGCAAAACTGCTCTTCCATGGTCAACACGGGGTTGAGTGCGTTCATGGCGCTTTGGAAGACCATCGACATCTCGCTCCAGCGGAACGACTGCATTCTGTCATCGCTGTATTTGAGGATGTTTTCACCGTTGAAGATCACCTCGCCACCGGTAATAAACGCGGGCGGCTTGTGCAGACGCATGAGCGAGAAAGCGACAGTGGATTTACCACAGCCCGATTCACCGGCGAGACCGAAGACCTCGCCCGGAGCAATATCGAAGCTGACATCATTACAGGCGCGCACGTCACCGGCGGCTGTGATGTAATCAACGCATAAGTTGCGGATAGAAATGAGAGGTGCTGTCATGATTATTTGTCTCCGCTCCAGATTGCAGGTTGAGGTTCGAGCTCAGGTTTACGCTCTTTCTTGTCTTGTTCGGCCAGTTTCTTCCAGCGCTTCATGCCTTTGTGTGAACGAAGTTGCGGGTTAGCAATTTCATCAACGGCAAAGTTAAGCAGGGCAAGACCAGTCACAAGCAGTACAAGCGCCGCACACGGAGCTAGCAGTTCCCACCAAGCGCCAATCAGCATCGAGGAGGAGGTCTGGACGTTGTAGAGCATGATGCCCCAGCTGACCGTGTTCGGGTCACCAAGACCCAGGAAGGAGATGGTCGCTTCCATCATGATCGCGTACATCACAGAGCCAATGAAGCTAGCGCCAACAATGGGGATAAGGTTTGGCAAAATCTCGACGAAAATGATGCGCCAAGAGGACTCACCCAACACTTCCGCTGCTTTGACGAACTCTTTCTCACGCAATGCTAAGGTTTGCGAGCGTATCACCCTCGCGCCCCACGCCCAGGCGGTAAAGCCGATAATGAGTGCAATCGTCAGCGGGCCTGCTTCACCGATGAAGGCGGCAAGAACAAACAGCAACGGGTATTGTGGGATAACCAGCATGATGTTCATTGCGGCAGTGAGGAAGTCATCAATGCGCCCACCAAAGTAGCCCGCAGAGATACCGATGATGGTGGCAAGAAAGCAGACGGTGATCCCTGCGCCAAAGCCAACCGCCAGTGAAACGCGAGCGCCGTGAACAAACTGAGACCAAACATCGCGGCCCATACGTGTGGTGCCCATGACATGATCCGCGTTTTTCGACATGATCAGCGTGCGGCGATCCGTGGCGAGGTTGTCAGCCACCCAACCCTCTGGGTTGTTTTGTGCCGCTTTGACCACAAAAGAGGGGTATTCATGCGGGTTGCCCGAACGCTTGTCTGGCGCATGCTTGGTCAGCATGGGCGCGGCGAGGGCGATAAATAGGAACAGGCTCAAAATAATGCAGCCAACGAGCGCAATCGGGTTGCCAACGATCAGTTTAAAGAAACCTTTCATGATTATTTCCCTCCCTTACGTAGGCGAGGATCGAGCACGACATACAGCATGTCGGCAAGAAGGTTAAAGAACAGCATAAACAACGTCATGATCAGGAGCTGACCTTGCAGCACTTGGTAGTCACGCGCTTTGATGGCGTTAAATAGCACGGAGCCAAGACCGGGGTAGTTGAAGATGATTTCGATGATCAACTGACCACCGATAGCCATACCCAATGCCATCGAAAGTGCGGTAACACTTGGTAAGAGCGCATTACGTGCCGCGTAGTTGAAGACCACTCGGTTCTCGCTCAGTCCTTTTCCTTTCGCCATGGTGATGTAATCTTCGGCGAGCAGGTTGATCATGTTGTTACGCATGTTGACCAAGAAGCCACCGATCTGAACGATAGAGGCGCAAAATAGAGGCAGAACCGCGTGATAGGCGACATCTTTAATAAAGGCCCAGCTGGTCCAGTCGGGAATGGTGCCTGCGGTATAGGCATAGCTTGTCGGGAACCATTTCAAGCCGATGGCGAAGACAAACATGGCGATCATGGCGATAACCACTTGAGGCACCGCTTGGATGGTCAGCATGCCTGGCGTGACAAACGCATCGTATTTGCTACCTCGTTTCCAGGCGGCGAAAATGCCCAAGATAGAACCGAGTGAGAACGAAATCACCACCGCGGTACCCGCGAGAAACAGTGACCAACCGAACGCACTGCCGAGTAGCTTGTTCACCGATAGTGGGTAGAACTGAATCGAAGTACCGAGCTCCCAGCTCAGAATGTTTTTCATGTACGCGTAGTACTGAGCGAGATAGCCGCCTTCGACAAAGCCGAGTAACTCTTTCATAGCAGCGATACGCTCAGGCGTCACTTGAACCGATGCATTGGCAAACATCATGGTGACGGGATCGCCTGGCATGGCGCGCGGAATAATAAAGTTTAACGTCGCAGCAACGAGCAAAGCGACAAAATAAAAGGACAAACGTCTTAAAAAGTAACCCATAACTCACACCTTACTTATCCAGATTTTTCCTGTTTCTGGTTTCAGGTCGCTCAAGCAAACCGTAAAATTTTGAGCGAAAAATCCCCTGACGACGGGCGCCATAGCTTTAACAACTTAAAGTTTTGGGGATTAAGCGGCGTACGGATGCACGCCGCAAAGACAAAGCAAACTCACTTATTTCACTGGTTTTAGGTCCAGTACGTGAAGTAGACGCTCTGGGATACCAGCCCAAATGTTTGGACGGCCTTTTGGATTCTCTTCGTTCCACCAGCCAGTGAAGCGAGTGGTGTTGTATTGGTACATGTAAGCACCAGACATCACAGGAATCGTCACTTGGTCAGCGGCAATGATTTGCTGGATACCGTGAGCGATCTCTAGCTGCTCATTTTTGTCCGCTGTTTTGTAGAAGCTATTGAGTAGTCCATCTAGCTTGTCGTTTTTGTAGAAGTGCATCGCGAAGCGCGGCATACCTTCACCCGATTGCAGTGCTGAGTTGTACGCACTGTTCCAGTAAGTGTATGGGTCTGCACCGTGGAAGTAGTTGGTGTACGCCACATCGTATGTCCCTTCAAGCATGGCTTGGTTGTAGACAGAGAAGTCTGGAGTACGTGCACGGGCTTTGATGCCCACTTCTGCGAGTTGTTCAACCGCAAGCTGTACCGTGTTGTTAAAGTCGGTCCAGCCGTTTGGTGATTGAATCAATAGCTCAAACGATTTGCCTGATGGCGTGTCGACAAAGCCATCTTTGTTGACGTCTTTAAAGCCCGCTTTCTTCAGAAGTTCTTTCGCACCTTCCACATTGTACGTGTTGTAGCCTTTGTACTTGTTGTGAGTGCTCTCATCAGACCAAGCTTCAAACGCGTAACCTAGACCAGAGGCAAAGTCATTCACTGTACCGCCGCCGTAGAACGCGATGTCGATGATGGTTTGACGATCCAGTGCCATTGAGAACGCACGACGGAAGTCAACATTCGTCAACGCTTCGTTTTTAGCTGGATCTGGGTTTTTGTAGTTGACGACAAACGCTTGTGTGCCCGCTGGCGGGTACCAGTATTGGTGATTCGGACTTGCTGCTGCGTACGTGCGATCGATGTCTGGAATGAAGGATGATGTCCAGTCCATCTCACCGTTCACGACTTTACCTAGGAATTGGTCGTTATTCGCGATTTGTGGAACGCGTAGACAGTCAACCTCAAGGTTGTCGGCATCCCAGTAGTTAGGGTTTGCACACTGAATGTAGAGCTGAGCGGTGAAGGTGTCGATTTCAGTAAATGGACCTGAACCTACAGGGTTTTCGTTAGTAAATGTCGCAGGGTCTTTGACGTCTTTCCACACGTGCTCAGGGACGACAGGCACTTTCGCAATTTCGTAAGGAACGTTTGAGTTCGCTTCCGTTAGGCGGAATTTCACTTGGTAGTCGTTGATTTTCTCAACGCCAGTAACCCAAGAGTTGATACCGCTTTGGTCCAGTTCAGGTTTGTTTTTCACTAGGTTGAAAGAGAACGCGACGTCGTTCGCGTCAAATGTTTCGCCATCAGACCATTTCACGCCTTTGCGAATGTCAAAAGTGACGCTCATTAGGTCGTCAGACATCTTGTACGCTTCTGCCAAACGGAACACTGGTGTGTTGCCGTGCATCTCATTGAAGACAACGAGTGGCTCATACATGAAGTCTGTTGTGGTGTGAAGGTTGGTCGCACCTAGGTACGGGTTGAAGTTACGAACAAAGGTCGTGAACTCTTTAGGGTGGACGGTTAGCTCACTGCGCTCTGCCGCTGTTGCTACTGATGCAAAACCTGTAGTTGCAGTTGCGATAATCGCGGTTGCTAGTGCTGTTTTCTTAATGTTGGCAAGCATAGCTGTTCCTTACTATTTGCTTTCATTTCACAATGGTTGGAATGTCATCAATTGATAAACACTCACTAAGGCCTACCTCAGATTGGTGCTGACCAAGACGGAGGACCCAGTCAGCCAGAGTGGCCTGTAGGCCTTAGGCACAGTAAGAAAACACCGGAAGCGGAAAACGTGCAATCCTCTTTCCCGTTAAAAACGTTAAAACCAATCAATGACTCGTTAAAACCGTTAAAAAACACAGCAATTGTTTTAATTTTAATCAATTTATTGGTTTGAAGTTTATCGCATAAAAGCGCCACATTTGAGGTGTTTGTAAGTGCGTACTATCGCCATATTTATTCTAATAAAGGCTTGTTGACGGAGCTGGATTTGATTGAGATCTTGGTCACTTGCCCTGATTTGGGTTAATTTACCTCGTTAATTATAATCTGCCGTTCTGTTGTGATTGGCTTCGCAAACTGCCGTAAAAATTCCTTCTTGCCAGTATTTGAACGTGTTAATCGTCGATATTTTGCCGCATCACACGAGATAAATAACCTAGCTATCATGGTTTTTTTACGTCGTGTAGTAACTGTTTGAGGCGTGAGAAAGGGTGTTTTTCAGGGCAGAAAAAAGCCCGCTAGGCAGCGGGCTCAATCAGCTTAGTTAGTCAATAAGTGATGCAATTTATCGCGCAATTCTTCGATATGTTCGCGCTGTGGACTGCGTTCTTGGCAGTGCTCCAAGATGTAATCGAGCGAGCTTAATACCGTGCGCCAGCGTGGCGTCTTAGGCAGTGTTTCAACTCGCAGGTACTTGTCCAACGTACGAGTTTGCAGTGTGCTGCGGTCTAAGTAGACGCGCCACAACCCACTTTGTTCAGCAAAGGCGAATTTCGTCTGACCGGTCACGCTCTCCCAATAGTCTAACGCTTGAGTCATGGCATCGACCAAGACTTCGCGCATTAGATCTTGCTTGGATTTATTGTCACCGCTGACGCGCTCGGCTAAACGAGTAAATTCGCCACCGAGCTCTTTGAGTTCTTGCAGTTTGGCCTTGTCGCCTTCAAAGGCAAAGGTAGAGAGTGCCTCAATGGCCGTCTCTAGGTTGTGGATACGAGTGGCATTGACACTGCCACCCACATTGAAGATGTACATGGCGCGCAGGTCGGAGCCCTCAGGCATACGCAGGATGTCGGCGGAGATATGCTGACGAACATCTTCTACATAGACATCGATAGTGCCGCAGTAGTGATCTTGTTTGACACTGAGGTATTTTGGCGCAATAAGCTCGTCTGCGTTTGAGCGTTTGAGCTGCTCCGCAGAGCGGCGGAAGAGGCGTGAAGCCGCTTCATTGGCAAAGCGCACTTTGCCATCTTCACGTACACAAATGATGGCTTCAGGGGCCGATTCAAGTTGCTCGAGCAGTCGTCCTTGCGTTTCCAGTAAGCTGGCTTCGACCGCTGCACGTCGTTTTAACTCGATTTGCAGCTGCTGGTTCTCTTGTCGACGCAGCTCCGCTTTACTGGCGGTCAAATGGGCTTGAATGCGCGCCGCTAACTCTTGCTTGTTGAAAGGTTTGGATAGGTAGTCATTCGCTCCCGCATTGAAGCCTTTGACGCGATCGTCGCTTTGGTTAAGCGCCGTCAACATGATCACCGGCAGCGCGGCGTGATCGTACTGTTGACGTACTTTTTCACACACCTGATAGCCGTTCATGCCTGGCATCATGATGTCGAGCAGCAACAGTTGTGGTGGCTCTGCATCCAAGGCTTCCAACGCTTCTTGGCCATCTTTCGCGCAGCGTACACGATAGCCTTCAAGGCGCAGGAAGCTATCAAGCACCCGCAAATTGACTGGTTCATCATCGACCACCAGTAGCAACGGACCGTCTGGATTTTCTGGCAAACTCGAGACTTCAGGCAGCTCAATCTCAGTATTATCAGGCGCTTTAAAGTGAGGCAGTACCGTGTGATTGGCCTGGGCAATTTGTTCTTCACTTGCCATCGGGAGCGTAAAGCTGAAGGTCGTCCCTACCATGGGCTGGCTGCTGACGTACAGATTGCCGTGCATTAAATCGATCAATTGACGACTGATCGACAGGCCAAGCCCCGCCCCTTGGCGGTATCGATGAGCATCACTGCCTGCTTGAATGAGTGGCTCAAAAATGTGTTCCAGTTGATCGGCGGGAATACCTTGACCGGTATCCACCACCTGCACGCGTATTTGATCATCCACCACGCTAGCTGAGATAACGATCTTCCCTTCGCTGGTGTATTTGATGGCATTGCCAATTAGGTTATAGAGCACCTGTTCGAGGCGTTGCGGATCGGCACTGACCCAAACTGGCTCAACAGGGACCTGATTGATGATTCGAATCGGTTTGTTGCTCAGCAGGTGCGATGAGAGCTCAAGCACTAAGCGAGTAGCAGAAGAGAGATCCACTGCGCTGGTTTCAATATCGAGATTGCCATAGCGCATCTTGTGGTAATCGAGCAGATCGTCGACCAAGGTCGCGAGGCGCTGGCCGCTGCTGATAATGATCTCTAGCTGGTATTTATGATCTGAGGTGATCGGGCCATTGGCACCGGAGATCAGTGCTTCGGCGATGCCAACCATGCCATGCAGCGGCGTTCTGAGTTCATGAGAGGTGGTGGCTAAAAACTCATCTTTGAGTTTATTGGCGAGCTGTAACTCTTCATTTTGCTTTTTGATCAGTTTCAGATGGCTTTCGAGCTCTTCATTTTGCTCTTTAATTAACTGAATTTTCTCTCGAATGGAGCGCTGCATGCGCTCGAAACTGACCGCAAGTCGGCCAATCTCATCTTTACGGTTGGTGTTGTTAATATCCGCTTCTAAGTCGCCCGCCGAGACTTTTTCCGCCGACCATGTCAGTTGCAGCAGCGGCGAAGTGATGAAGTTGGACAGGTAATGCGAGGCGACAACGACTAAGACGATGGCACCTAACATGGCGAGAATAAACAGGGTTTCTAACTGATTGACGCGAGCAAAGGCGACCTTCATCGGCACTTCAACCACCATAGCCCAATGAATGCCTTTGACTTCAATCGGTGTGTACGCGGCAAACATCGACTCGTTATTGGCATTGGTGTAGGTGCCAACGGCACTTTCCCCGCTTAGGGCCAAATTGACCACCTCAAGGCTTTTTTCGACCTCGTTCTCATCGTAAGAGAGGGTGCGCGAGCGGTGATCTTGGCCGACCAATAAGGTTTTGATTGCCACCTGATTGCTTTTGTCCGCGATGAGTTTGGTGATGCCATTATTGGGGAGGCGAAACATCGCATAGCTGTGTAGGTAGCCTTGTTGAACAATGGGTGCACCAAACCACGCCACCATGCGACCTTGCTCGAGCGAAAAGTCAGAGATAATCACCGGGGTGTAATCTTCGTTGGTCTTGCGTCGTTCGGTCACTTGCTTGCGCAGGGCTTGAAAGGTTTTACCGAGATTTTGATCTTTGTAGCGGCCGCTCAGCAGGTTAGTGCCATAGTTATCGTGCTTGTAAATGGAGTAGGTGACATTACCTTCGCGGTCGACCAACAGAATGTCGTCAAAGTCGGAGCGTTTGAGCAGCTCTAGGTACGCCCAATGGTAGCGTTTGTGCAGCAGGCGATAGCGCTCTGTACCGGTGTAAACACTCGATTGAGGCAAAATCGAGGTTTTGATTTGATCTCCGGAGCCAGGAATATAGCGTTTTTGTGCGTACTCGCGTGCTTGTTCAATATCCAATCCCAAGCTTTGAAAGGCGTTGACTAAGCCGTAAAAGCGACCACCACTGGCGTAGGCCAGTTCTGAGCGAACAAAGCCCATCACTTCCGACTCTTTGGCGTAGAGGTAATCCTCAACCTGCTGCTGTTTGGTATCGCGCACTGAGGTGAGGTGGTAGGTGCTTTGCTCTTGCAGATCTTTGGTATGAGATTGGAGAAAAAAGATGGCCATTAAAGTCAACGGCGTGATGCTCAGTACCAAAAACGCCAACATTAACGTGTTTTGAAGACGCTTAAATCTTTGCTTTTTATACAACTTAAACATGTCGTGGGGGCTTATGGCTAAAAACGTTAATTTCTTAAACTGACAAATTTAACGAGTTTTTTTACTTTGACAAGTAAGTTGCCCGCAAAGCGTGGTTAGCGGCGCATTTTCAACGACAAGAGGACAAAATAGCCCAACTTCTGAGCGAGGTTGGGCGAGATAGGCTAGCGTTTGGCGTGATAAATAGCGAACTTGTTGGTCTTATTTAGTGTCTCGCATTTACCGAAAGCGGCGTCGATAATAGGCGGGTACTTGAGAAAGCTATTGGCAACAATAAACAGCGCTCCTTGGCGATTGAGGTGAGTGGGTGCTTGCTCAAGTAAGGTTTCGGTAGCACTGTAACTGGTATCAAGGCCTGAGTGGAACGGTGGGTTGCTGATGATAAATTGATAGTCATCATCGGTATCAGAGTAGATATCGGATGCAAACACACGCCCGGTTAAACCATTGGCGGCTAAGGTCGCTTGGCTTGATGCCACGGCCAGGGCGCTGATGTCACACATCTCTAGCTCTATACCAGGGTTGAGTGCAGCCATCACGCTGCCAATCACGCCCGCGCCACAACCAAAGTCGAGTACTTTTCCGCTGAGTGGCGGCAGGGTATCAAGCAGCAGTTGGCTGCCAATATCAAACTCACCGTGACTGAATACCCCAGGCAAACTGTGGATCGTCAGGCGCGTCTCTTGGTAGCTCACTTCATAGCGCTTAAACCAAGCGTCCAATTGAAACGCTGGGGGAGTTTGCGTGCATTGACCCCAATAGAAGGAGCAGCGGCGCGCTGAGTCATATTTGCGGATTGTGCCGTAGGGCTTGAACATTTTTTCGATGCTTTTAATGCCTGAGCGATTTTCCCCAACAACGACGATTTCGCACCCTTCACCCAATTGGGCCATCAACATTGCCAGTAGGTATTCTGCTTCCGCTTTGGCTTTTGGCCAGTACAGGAGCACTAAATCCGCTGGCGCTTTATTCTCGTCTTTGGGTTCGTATTGCACGCCAAACTGACAATCTATGGCGGTATGCGCACTCAACTGGCGATAGTAGCCATAGTGGGTGGTGAATACGGTGACCGATTGGCAGTGGTTGGCTAACTCAATGGGAAAGAGATCTTCGGATTCTCCTGCCACTAAGACGTGTTTACCTTCAAAGTAAGCGAGTTGACGTTGGGCAATTTGGCTAGGCGCGATGTAAGCAGACATAATGAGCTCTGACGGAAAAAGACGGGGGATTTTCGCACAATCCCCCGATGATACCAAGCACCCAGTCATACTAAGCGTTGGGCCGGAGGTCAGTTTTGATCTTGGCGATCGAGAAAGTCTTGAAACTCTTCCTCATAGATGTTGAACAGCACCATAGTCACCGCAAAGATCAGCGGACCGTAGATTAAGCCAATCAAACCAAATAGATGGATGCCGCCAAGCAGGGAGAAAAAGATCATGAGCGTGTTCATCCCCGCGCTGCCTTGCATCAGCAAAGGTCTGAGTAAGTTATCGATGGAGCCCACCACCGCAACGCTCCACACCGTGAGGAAAATCGCCCAAGTGGTATCGCCACTTAAAAATAGGTAGCTCACGGCAGGAATCCAAATCAGCGCAGTACCGACGACGGGGATAAACGATGCAAACCCCATCATGGTGCCCCAGAACAAACCCGGGAATCCCGCCAACCACATGCCGATGCCGCCTGCTACCCCTTGCGCAATAGCAGTTAAAAACGATCCCATTACGGCGGATTTGGATACTTGTTCTATCTCATCAAGCAATTTGTCTTCTTGGCTGCGTGAAAGCGGCAGGATATGACGAATGGCGCCAATGATCTTCTCGCGATCGCGCAACAAGAAAAACAGTACAAACAGCATGAGGAAGAAATCCATCAAGAAGGTTGTGGCATCACCTAAAATTTTCGCGCTGATGCCGACCAAGTTGGAGCCAAAACGGGTGGCAAACTGGCCCACTTTTTGGGCGATTTGCGAGGGCTCAATCGCATCAAAGGGGAGGTAGTTATTGACGATAGATAAGCCTTTGACAACCCAAGGATGCTCAAACAGCGCTTGAATCCCACCTTGCGTGACCCATTGATAGACGTTTTGTGAAAAGGCTGAGCCTTGCTGCACAATCGCAGCAAACACAAACAGCAGCGGGACGACGATAATGAAGGTCAAAATCACGCAGGAGAGCAGGGCGACGACATTGTTGTGCTTGGGCATTTTACGCTCAAGAGCCTGATGAATCGGCAACATGAGGATGGAGATGATAAACGCCATGACGATGGAGTTAACGTAGGGTTCGACTAACAGGTAGCACGCAAATCCGGCCGCTAACAAGGCGAGGATCAATACCCAATGACTCGAAGTGATGGTAACTTTGTTTGACACGATGACGTCCATTTATGCAACAAGGTAGTCGTATAATGGCGTTAAACCCTTCAAGCTTCAATCACTAACGTGCACAGCGCCGGTTGAGGCGACGATGTAAGGAGAAAAATGATGGGCTGTTGTAATAATGAGAACGGTGATTGCCCTACGCGCGCAAAGCGTCGTGGACTCCCTTGGTTTGGTCTGTTGTTACTCGCGCTGGTGGTCACCGTGATTTTCTTTTGGCGATGATTCTACGGGCATAAAAAAGGCTGCGCGATGCAGCCTTTCTCTTTGCCTTTCATTAGGACCGCAATGCCGCCTAGATGCGATTAGGCTTCTTGCGCAAGTTGAGCGAAACAGCGATCCGCCGCTTCGAGTGTCGCTTCGATCTCTTTGCTGCCGTGAGCTAGAGAGGTGAAGCTCGCTTCGAACGCCGATGGGGCAAGATAGACGCCGTGTTCTAACATCAAGTGGAAGAAGCGCTTGAAGCGCTCGATGTCACAGCGTGTCACATCTTCGTAGCAGGTGATGCGTTCTTGATCGGTAAAGAAGAAACCGAACATGCCTCCCACTTGATTGACCAGCAGCGGAATGCCGTGCTCGGCAGCCAGCGTTTTAAATCCATCGGCCAGTTGTTTGGTTTTTGCCGCTAGGCGTTTTTCGTTGCCCTCTTCACGCAGAACCGACAAACAGGCGTAACCCGCTGCCATCGCGACTGGGTTGCCAGACAGTGTGCCCGCTTGGTAAACCGGACCCGTTGGCGCGATGTATTGCATGACATCTTTGCGGCCGCCAAAGGCGCCCACAGGCATGCCGCCACCGATCACTTTGCCCAATGTGGTGAGGTCTGGTTTGATGTTGTAGTGGCCTTGTGCGCCGCCAAGGGCAACGCGGAAACCTGTCATGACCTCATCAAAAATCAGCAAGGCACCTTCTTGATCACAAATCTCACGCAGCCCTTCATGGAAGCCATCAACAGGTGGAATACAGTTCATGTTGCCTGCCACAGGCTCAACGATAATACAGGCGATCTCACCTGGATTGGCAGCAAACAGCTCGCGCACAGAATCAAGGTCGTTAAACGTTGCTGTTAGGGTGTGCTTGGCAAAATCGGCCGGAACGCCAGGCGAGCTTGGTTGACCGAGTGTCAGCGCACCAGAGCCGGCTTTGACCAGCAAGCTGTCGGCATGACCGTGGTAGCAACCTTCAAACTTGATGATTTTGTCTCGGCCAGTGAAGCCACGTGCAAGACGAATCGCACTCATGGTAGCTTCAGTACCAGAGCTGACCATGCGCACTTGCTCCATTGATGGCACCAACTCGCTGACCAATTCCGCCATGGTGATTTCCATTTCCGTCGGCGCGCCAAAGCTGAGTCCGCGCTGCGCTGCGGTGATCACGGCATCACGAATCGCCACATGGTTGTGACCAAGAATCATTGGACCCCAAGAGCCAACGTAGTCGATGTACGCTTTGCCATCCGCATCAAAAATCAAAGGGCCATCGGCTCTCTCGATAAAAATCGGTGCTCCGCCCACGCCATTAAACGCACGAACGGGAGAGTTCACGCCGCCTGGGATTGTTTGCTGTGCCTTTTGATACAGTTCGGCTGATTTGGTCATTGGGATATCCTCTTCTGATTGCTCGGACCAATTTGCCTCGCATTGTACCTGCCCCACTGATGCGATTAAAACGCTTTCCACCACAGAACGGGGAGTTTTTCATCACGAAGCGGCGAAATTGTTAAAAATACTCGGGCAAAGATGGTGAATACTTGAACGCTTCACTCAGGTATTAGATAATCGTGGCTATTATATAAAGATGAACCATCCAGCGCGAAAGCTGTTGGGTTGACACGAGTGAGAGAGGTCATCGTGAGCGAAGTAAATATCCCACTAACATTTTCTGATGCCGCAGCGAAGCGAGTTGGTGCTCTGATTGCAGAAGAAGAAAACCCAAACCTAAAACTGCGCGTCTACATCACCGGGGGCGGCTGTAGCGGCTTCCAATACGGTTTCACTTTTGATGAGAGTGTTAACGAAGGCGACACCACCATTGTGAATAGCGGCGTGACCTTAGTGGTGGATCCGATGAGTTTGCAATACTTGGTCGGTGGTCAAGTTGACTATACAGAAGGGTTGGAAGGCTCGCGCTTTTTCGTTAATAACCCGAATGCGACTACGACCTGTGGTTGTGGCGCGTCCTTTAGCGTGTAACCCCATACTCCTTTTCTTACCGACAAAGGCTGCCGATTGAGCAGCCTTTGTTTTTTAAACATGGTTTTATAAGAAAAGTTTTGTAAGTGTGGTTTTATGAGAACGCTTTTGCCCGTTTGATTTTATCGCCGACAATCCCGTATAACGGGGCGTTTTCCTGAAACTGAGATCTCAGCTAAATATCCTTGTCACACTGTTTTCTTTTTATGTGGTTAATTTATATCCTAAATTAACACGACAAAATAAAACTCAAAGGACTGTCATGGCTAGATTCTCTCTGTTGCGGTTTTTCGCGGTCAGACCCTACTTGGTGTCACTGATGATTGTGATCGGATTATCGGTCTGGTTAGGTATGGGGGCGACTAATGCAGACGAAGCTGAAACAGCCAGTGCGGCGCCGCCCATTCCTCTTGCTAAGGTCTCTTATCAGACATTCGAGGCGCAAAATACCCACAAAACCATTGAATTGTATGGACGTACTGCACCGAACAAGCAAGCACGTTTAGGGGCAGAGATTGCCGGTAAAATCGTCTCACTTCAGGTTGAGAAAGGTCAGTCAGTCACCCAAGGTCAGGTGATTGCTCTGATTGATAAGGCCGATCTCGGAATCCAACTCGAACGAGCGCAGGCAATGTTGCAAGTGCGCGAGAAAGAGTACAAAGCTGCTCAATCGCTCAAAGACAGAGGGCTGCAAGGGGAAGTGGCGTTTACCACTGCTCAAGCGGCGCTGGTGGAAGCCAAGGCAATGGTCAGCAATGTCAAAACCTCATTGGCGAACACATCCGTGCGCGCGCCGTTCAATGGCATTGTGGATCACCTCTTTATTGAACAGGGGGATTTTGTCGGTATCGGCGACCCCGTGGCGACCTTGATTGATCTTGAGCGATTGGTCATCGAAGCGGATGTGAGCGAGCGGCATATTCGCGATCTGTCTCTCGATCAAGAAGCGCAAGTGAGCTTAATTCATGGCGACCAGTTGGTTGGCAAGATCCGCTATATCTCCCGTGTCTCTTCCGCCTCTACCAATACGTTTCCAATTGAAATCGAGCTAGAGAATCCCAAGCAAGCGATCCCTGCGGGGGTGAGCGCTGAAGTGACCTTGAATCTTACAGAGCAGTTGGCCGTCAAAGTGACGCCGGCCATGTTGGCACTCGACGAAGCTGGCAATTTGGGTGTGAAGACCTTGCAGGGCAAGCGGGTGAAGTTTGTCCCGATTCAACTGGTTAAAGCAGAGCAAGATGGCGTATGGCTCACGGGCCTAGGTGAGCGGGTTGACATCATTACTGTTGGGCAAGGGTTTGTGCGTGACGGTGATGAAGTGAATGCGGTGGCGCGACCATCCTCTTCAGACTCTTCCACCTCACAGCAATAGGGGCGCACTATGTTATCCGTGATTGATGCGGCGCTGTCGCGTACGCGTACCATGTTGGTATTGTTGCTGTTTATTTTGGTCGCTGGTGTGATGACTTATGTCACCATCCCTAAAGAGTCGAGCCCTGACATCACCATTCCTATTATCTATGTGTCCGTCGGCCACCAAGGCATTTCGCCCACCGATGCGGAGCGCTTATTAGTGCGCCCAATAGAGCAAGAGCTGCGCGCCATTGAAGGGGTCAAAGAGATGACCTCAACCGCATCAGAAGGGCATGCGTCAGTGATGCTGGAATTCAGTGTCGGCGTGGATTTAAACAAAGCAATGGCGGACGTACGTGAAGCGGTGGATTTGGCCAAACCTAAATTGCCCGCAGACAGTGATGAGCCTACGGTCAACGAAGTGACATTGGCCTCTGAAGAGCCCGCGTTGACCGTGGTGCTGTATGGCACCGTACCTGAGCGAACCATTGTTCAAATCGCCCGTCAGCTACGAGATAAGCTAGAGAGCTATCGACAGATTCTGGAAGTCGACATTGCCGGGGATCGCGAAGACATCGTCGAGATCATTGTCGATCCCTTATTGATGGAAAGCTACGGGCTAGATCAAGCGGATATTTATAACCTGATAGCGCTGAATAACCGGGTGGTCGCCGCCGGTTTCGTTGATACCGGCTATGGCCGCTTTTCGGTCAAGGTGCCGTCGGTGTTCGACTCATTAAAGGATGTGCTGGAGCTGCCGGTCAAAGTCGATGGCAAGCAGGTGATTACCTTTGGCGATGTGGCAACGGTGCGCCGCGCATTTCGTGACCCAGAGAGTTACGCGCGGTTAGATGGCAAATCGGCCATTGTGTTGGATGTGAAAAAGCGCGCTGGGGAGAACATCATCGATACCGTGGCACTGGTCAAAGCCGTGATGAGCGAAGCGCAGCAACGCGATGAGTGGCCAAGCAATCTGCTGGTCAAATACACCTACGACCAGTCTGATGATGTCAAAATGATGCTCAATGATCTGCAAAACAACATCATGTCGGCGATCATTTTGGTGGTGATAGTGATTATCGCCATTCTTGGTGTGCGAACTGCCTTGCTGGTGGGGGTGTCGATACCGGGCTCGTTTCTAACCGGTTTGCTGGTGCTGTCAGTGTTTGGCCTCACGGTTAACATTGTGGTGCTGTTTTCGCTGATTATGGCAGTCGGTATGTTGGTCGACGGGGCCATTGTGGTCACCGAGTTTGCTGACAGACGGATGCAGGAAGGGACGCCAAGGCGCGATGCGTATCGTGATGCGGCCAAGCGCATGGCGTGGCCCATCACAGCGTCGACAGCGACCACCTTAGCGGCGTTTGCACCGCTGCTGTTTTGGCCAGACATTACCGGCGAGTTTATGAAGTATCTGCCTTTGACCTTGATCGCTACCTTAGCGGCTTCTTTGGCAATGGCACTGCTGTTTGTCCCTGTGCTCGGCAGTTTGATTGGACGCCCACAAAATGTGACAAAAGAGCAGCGAGAGAAGATGGTTGCGCTGCACGAGGGTGATTTTAGCCAAGCAACCGGTATTACTAAGCTGTACTATCACACGCTGGATATTGCCTTAAAGCATCCGTTGAAAATTCTGCTCAGCGCCATTTTGCTCTCGGTGGGGGTGGGCTTTGCGTACTCAAAAGCCGGCTTAGGGGCGGAGTTCTTCCCTGAGGTTGATCCGCCATTTTTCACGGTGAAAGTACGTTCGTATGGCGATCTCTCGTTGGATGAGAAAGACGTCATCATGCGCGATATCGAAGCGGTGATGCTCGGTCATGATGAGTTTGAAAGCGTCTATACCAAAACCGGTGGCGATGATGAAATTGGCCAGATCCAAATCACACCAGTGGATTGGCAATACCGTCGTAAAGTCAAAACCATTATTGAAGAGTTGAAAGCGCAAACCGATCGTTACGCTGGTGTTGAGATTGAGTACAAATTTCCCGATGCGGGCCCGCCAGTTGAGCACGATTTGGTGATCGAAATGTCCGCGCGAATCCCGACCGAACTCGACTCGGCGGCCAAAGTGGTCCGTCACTGGGCCGATGGCTACGAGGCTTTTACTAACGTCAGTGATACCTCCAGTAAAGAGGGGATTGATTGGCAAATTGATATCCGCCGTGATGATGCGTCACGTTTTCTTGCTGATGCTACCTTGGTGGGCAATACGGTGCAGTTTGTTACCAATGGTCTCAAGTTGGGGGATTACTTGCCCGATGATGCGAACGAAGAGGTCGATATATTAGTGCGCTACCCAGCAGAGAAGCGCGATATTGGCCGCTTTGACCAGTTGAAAGTCAAAACCGCGGCAGGCATGGTGCCGATCACTAACTTTGCCAGCATTATCCCAAATCATAAGCAAGATACGATTCGCCGTATTGACGGCCACCGAGTGATCAACATCTTTGCCGATATCCGTGAAGGCTACAACTTGGCGCTGGAATTGCCTAAAGTGAATCAAGCGTTAGCCAATTTGGATTTACCTTCCGGTGTCGAGTTTAAAATTCGCGGGCAGAACGAAGAGCAAGAAAACTCATCGGCCTTCCTTCAGCAAGCCTTTATGGTGGCGCTGGTGGTGATGGCGCTGATTTTGATCACCCAGTTCAATAGCTTCTACCAAGCGTTTTTGATCCTCAGTGCGGTTCTTTTCTCCACGGTAGGCGTGTTTGCTGGATTGATCGTGTTCCAAAAACCGTTTGGCGTCATTATGTCGGGCATTGGTGTGATAGCGTTGGCGGGTATAGTGGTGAACAACAACATTGTTTTGATTGATACCTTCAATCAGCTGCGCAAACGCGGTTTGGAAAAACGCGAAGCGATCTTGCGCACCGGCGTACAAAGGCTGCGTCCAGTAATGTTGACCACTGTCACGACCATTCTTGGTTTGCTGCCGATGGTGCTGGAAATGAACATTGATCTGCTCAATCAGAAGATCGAGTTTGGCGCGCCGAGTACGCAGTGGTGGTCACAACTCGCGACGGCGGTAGCCGGAGGTCTGGCCTTCGCAACGGTATTAACCTTGGTGCTTACGCCGTGTTTGTTGATGCTCGGCCGCGAGCACAAAATCGAAGAGTAACGCCATACAAGCGTAACCATACGTTGCCGATGTGAGTAGCGATAACAAAAAACGGGCTGCGTCGCTTTCGAGTTTTCCTAAAGCGATGCAGCCCGTTTTTTCTTGTTCACTTAACGAGTGGCTAACAGCTCACCATAGCGTTCGAGTTTATCTAAGCGAATCTTGGCGTTGGCAATAAAGGTGGTTTTCTCTTTACCCGTTAACGACTTTGATTGCGGCAGTTTGACCGTTCTTGGGTTTTTGTGCACGCCATTGACCAAAAACTCATAATGCAAGTGCGGCCCCGTCACACGGCCAGTGCCGCCGAGCGTACCCACGGTTTGCCCCTGTTTTACGCGCTGCCCGGTTTTGACTTTGCGTTTTTGCAGGTGCAGGTACTTAGTGATGTAGGTGTTGCTGTGCTTGATAAAGACGTAGTTGCCATTGAACTGGTTATAGCTGGATTTAATCACTACACCATCACCAGCGGCCCATATCGGCGTACCGACAGGCGCGGCGTAATCGGTGCCGCGGTGAGCACGTACCTGTCCGGTAACCGGATGGCGACGTGTTGGGTTAAAGTTAGAAGAGACGCGGCGAAAATCGAGCGGTGAGCGCAAAAAGGCTTTTTTCATCGCCCGGCCATTTTCATCGTAGTAGTTGCCCGTGTGGTCATCTAAAATCGCCGTGAAGTTATCACCTTGGTTGGTAAATAGCGCAGCGATGATTTTACCTCGTCCGACAATTTCCCCTTCGACCACTTTCTCTTGGTAAAGAATCTTAAAGCCGTCGCCTTGGCGGATATCGAGGGCAAAGTCGATGTCCCAACCAAAAATCCCCGCCAGCTCCATGATTTGGTTCGCGGTTAAACCGGCGCTGACCCCTGCATTCCAAAAGTTAGAGGTAATAGTCGCTTCGGCGTAGTTGTATTGATAAAAGACTTCTTTGACATCAAGACTTGAACGAAAGCCGTCTTCAGAGCGGGTGATCAGGAATGATTCGTACGGGCTCAGCTCGCGTTTGATTTGCACCAGTTGGTTGTTTTCATCAAAGCCAAATAGAAACGCATCGCCGGGGCGTACTCTTGTCAGTTGTTGCTCGATCTCTTTATTGGTGGAGGTAAGTTCATACAGCAGTCGAGAAGAGAGGCCAGCACGCTGAAAGAGCAGTGCCATGCTGTCGCCAGAGCCAATGGTGTGTTTGTCCCATCGAAGAATCGATGGTGGACCGATTACGGTGTCGATCTCTAACGCGGCGGCATCAATCGCGATAGGGTAAGGCATGCCTATTTGGTAGCGCTTGTCATCCTGACCCAAATCCTGAGGGGTGGGAAGAAACAAGGCAACCACAATTAGCGCGCTAAACAAAGCGATAAAAGCTCGGTGAAACCAAGGAAGTCGAGCGAAAAGAGACAACATCGTTTGTCCGTTCTAAAAAATTCGAGAAAAAGCCTAGCTGTTTAGTCTAACTGGTTTCAAAAAGCATCGCTATTCAAGTAAGATGGGAAATTATCAAATTTTTGCCAAATCTGTGGGAGTGAACAAGAATGGCGAGCATTGAAGCTGCACTAGCGGAGATTAAGCGCGGTGTTGAAGAGCTAATTCCAGAAGAAGAACTGATTGCTAAGTTAAAAGAAGGGCGTCCACTACGCATTAAGTTGGGCGCTGATCCCACGGCTCCCGACATTCACTTAGGCCATACGGTTATCCTAAACAAGCTGCGTGCGTTCCAAGAGCTAGGCCATGATGTGACCTTTTTGATTGGTGATTTTACCGGCATGGTGGGTGACCCAACCGGGAAGAACACCACACGTCCACCACTGACTCGTGAAGACGTACTGCGCAACGCAGAAACCTACAAAGAGCAAGTATTTAAGATCCTCGATCCTGCCAAGACCAAGATTCAGTTCAACTCTGAGTGGTTATCTGAGCTGGGCGCTGAAGGTATGATCCGTCTTGCCGCGCAGCAAACTGTGGCGCGTATGCTTGAGCGTGATGATTTTAAAAAGCGCTACACAGGCGGCCAGCCAATCGCGATTCACGAGTTCATGTACCCACTACTGCAAGGTTACGACTCGGTGGCGATGGAGACCGATGTTGAGCTAGGTGGTACGGACCAAAAGTTTAACCTGCTGATGGGACGTGAGCTGCAAAAAGCGCACGGACAAAAACCGCAAGTTGTGCTGACCATGCCACTGCTGGTGGGCTTAGATGGTGAGAAGAAGATGTCTAAGTCGGCGCACAACTATATTGGTGTCAGCGAAGCGCCAAGTGAGATGTTTGGTAAGATCATGTCTATCTCTGATGATCTGATGTGGAGCTACTACGAGTTGTTGTCGTTCCGTCCTCTTGAGGAGATCGCGCAATTTAAAGCCGACGTTGCTGCGGGTAAAAACCCTCGTGATGTCAAAGTCTTGTTGGCGAAAGAGATCATCGCCCGCTTCCATAGTGAAGCTGATGCGGATGCCGCTGAGCAAGAGTTCGTTAACCGCTTTGCTAAAAATCAGATCCCAGATGAGATGCCAGAGTTTACTTTTGACGCTGGTACGCCTGTTGCCAACCTGCTTAAAGACGCCGGTTTGTGCGCTTCTACTTCAGACGCGATGCGCATGGTGAAACAGGGTGCGGCGAAAATAGAGGGTGAGAAGGTCGCGGACGCGAAATTCGTACCTGAAGCGGGCACTTACGTATTCCAAGTGGGTAAGCGTAAGTTCGCACGTATCACGATTGAGTGATGGGTTTTGGTTCCTAGTTCCTAGTTCCTAGTTCCTAGTTCCTAGCGACTAGTGACTAGTGACGAGAGGGTAAAACGAGTGGAAAAAGCGTCGATATTCGGCGCTTTTTTATTGCCTGTAATGATGGGTTGACGCCAGGTATAGGGCAAATCTATCGGGCTTTTTAACACGATTTTGACTGATTTTTTCTGCTTGTTTTGCTACACTCTCGCCGCTGCCAATTTGGTGGTTTTTTTGGAGATTTTTATGAACACTACCGACCATCCCCCTAGTATCAAAGGGGAAAAATAATCCGCTGTCGGTATGGCCTCCATTTGCTCTACCTCGGTGGTAGAGTCCTGTTTCCTTTCTCGCGTTTTTCTCCTCACAGCATTTTCGCTTATTCATACTAGTTACGCATTTCTCATGCGTGATGGTCGTTACCTTTTTGCCAATCGGGAGATTCGCCATGACGGTAATGAGCAAACCTTTTGTAGACACACAATCACACTTTTCTCGTGAAGAGATTGGTGCCGCTCGCAGCGCGTTTTTGCAATACGAGCAAAGTCATCAGCTTCATCTGTTGACGGTAATGCCGATTGAAGAGGCGGTGGCTATTTTACACCACTGCACCATCGGTTACGTTCAGACCTTGATTTCAAAACTCGAGCTTCAAGGGCATGACAAACTGGCGCGTCACTATGCGCACCAACTGGGTCTTATCCACTCGGAAGTAGAAACCGGGGATAGCTATCTGAGTACGTCGGTGCTTGAGCACGTAAAGCAACGCATCGGTTGGATCATCGCGCTAGCCCTACTTGGGATCGTCTCTGGGTTGATCATCGCTCAATATGAAGACACTTTAAGCCAGCTAGTGCTACTGGCGGTGTATATGCCTGTCATCGCGGCAGCAGGGGGCAATACCGGCACCCAAGCGGCGACCTTGGTGATTCGAGCGTTAGCAACGGGAGAGCTGCGTAAGCGACAATGGCTGTTAGTGCTGTGGAAAGAGAGTCGCGTGGCACTGTGCCTTGCGTTGGCGATTGCTCTGGTGATGGTTGGCCGCATTTTGTTGTTCAGCGACAGCGCCTCAGCAGGCGGGTTTGACATTGACCTAATTGCGCTCGCCATTGCGGTGGCTTTGTTTATCCAAGTCACCCTATCAACGACGTTAGGCGGTGTACTGCCCATTGTCGCACGGGCTTTCAAGTTGGATCCGGCGGTACTTGTCAGCCCGGTGTTGGCGTCGATTGTTGATATTTCGGGGATGTGGATCTATTTCACTGTGGTTAACGCGTTCTTAGGGATTGCCTGACTGAAATTGACCACGTCTTGATAAAACAAGGTTTCAAACTGGGTAATAGCCGCGGTGCCTCTTGGGGCGTCGCGGCTCTCCTCTCCCGGGTGGTAATCGGCCACAAACTGAATAAATAGTGTGGTCGGTGTACCATGTTCATCAAGCCCAAAGCCAGCCATATTCATGCTGCCGTAAATCGAGCCACTTTTCGCCACCAATGCGCCCTTGATGGGCGATTGACGCATACTGCGTCGATATTGCAGCGTGCCATTTTCACCTGATTTTGGCATGGCAGCGATCAGATTTAAGTCTTCATCGTGTTGCCAGATGTAGCGAAGCACCTTCGCCATCATGGCTGTCGTGATGCGATTGTTACGTGACAATCCTGAGCCATCGGTCATGGGGACATCGGTTAAATCAATGCCAGTATGGGCGAAGATAATCTGCTTAATCGCCTTGGTACCATTACTGAAACTGCCCGGTTGAATATAGAACTTCGCGCCCAAGGTTTTGGTCAGGTTATCTGCAATCAAGTTGTCGGATTTGGTCAACATGGTGGTAATCAAATCGGATAGCGGCGCAGAGCGGTGAGTGGCGATACGCTGAGTGTCTGCCGCTGGCGGTTGGCCAATACGAACCTGTCCTTTCAGCGTAATGCCGAGTGCGCGCAGTTGCTGGCTTACCATACGTTGAGTGTAAAGCTCTGGGTCTTGAACCGCGAATTTGAGCGGCAGCGGCTTTTCACGCTGGGTTAAGCATCCTTGAAGCTGGTAGTGGTTGTCGGGGGAAGAGAGTAGCTCCAAATCACACTGTGTGGCTTGTTGCTCGGTTTGACTGACCGACTTAGCGCTTGATGTGACGTAAATGGGGTACTGCTCAGGCACATAGACACGTGTTTTGCCATCGTCTTGGGTATAAATCGACGCGTACACACAGTTTTCATCCAGTGAAATGGCACTGGCAGGCGCGCTGTAGCACACACCTAAGCTATCCCAGGGCCAGCCAACAGCGCGGTCATAGCCGGTAAACGCTCGGTTATCGAGCCAAAGATCCCCTTTAATCTCAGCACGACCATCGCGTTTGGCGAGAGCGAGCAGATTGTTGAGATCTTGGCTCATTAGAGTCGGGTCACCACTAAACTGAATCACCCAATCTTGACCGGCTGTCGCAAGGTGAGTCTCAAAGCGGAAGTTGTCGTCAAGCTCTAGCTTGGCCGCGAGCGCCGTGAGCAGTTTCAGTGTGCTGGCTGGGGGGAAATATTGGTCTTGGTTGTCGGTGGCGAGCGCGGTGTCTCTCTCCACTAAGTTTTCTATTCTTAGCGCACTGCGACTGCCAGCGGGTAGATGAGAGAGCGGGGGATAAGGCTGCGCAGTAGGCGCTGAACTCGGGGTAATATTGGCATGCGCGCTAGGGGCCACGAATAGGCACAATGACAGAGAGACAAGGGAGCGAAGAAGAGAAGTCATATCAAAACACCGATTAAGAAACGAGTGTCAGTATAACTGCAAACAAAACTGCCAGCTACGTAGCTGGCAGTAAATACTTGAGACCTATTAATTGCGAAAGCGCTATAGATTAAAAGGTGTAGTATACGCCAGCGAGGGCAAGCTTATCTTCATCGCCTTTGTTGTTATCTACGTTATCGATACCTGTGTATTCCACAAACGCAAGTAGATTTGCAGAAATTGCGTAGTCAGCACCGACTGTGTACGCTTTTACGTCGTCATAGTTGCCTGATTGATCTGTGTCTTTATTTTCAACAGAACCGAGCGATGTGTATAGACGAAGAGCTTCGATTTGGTAAGACGCAGCAATACCTAGAGCTTCGTGATCTTCGCTATCGATCTCATCGATTACATAGTGGGCTGCAATATTAAAGTCGCCAATGCCGTACCCTACTTTGACACCCCATAGGCTATTGTCTCCGTTTGTTGACGTATCATATGAGCTACGGTTACCTTGGTCTTGGTATGTCGCACCCAAATTGAAGCCTGCAATATCGTATGAAGCTGATAGACCAAATACAGTGTCAAGATCGCGCTCTTGGTTTAAGTATGCGTCCGCAACAAGAGTCAAATTATCAATAGAGTATTTGGCCGCAATACCGTGTCCCTTTGATTCGAAGCGATCTGCTACATCGTCAACATAACCGTAACCTTCATTTGTGTTATCGATCAGAATAGCATTAACAGATTTCGCGTAGTCACCTGGTTCTCCAACAGCAAAACCAAAGTTATTGCCAAGCTCAAGGCCTACATATGCGTCATCAGCACTAAAGCTATTTGCATCGTTGTCACCTGGCATGAAGCCGTTTCCGGTTTCAACTTCGAATGAACCGAAAACTGCGACAGTGTCATTGAGTTGGTGACGAGCATCGATCTGGATCTTTGCCCATAGGTCGATGTCTGCATCGTATTTGGTGTTTTGAGTTTCAACCTTGCTCAAATACGCGTCGATTTCACCAGATAGAGATAGAGATGAGGTGTCCGTTTTATAGATGGTATTTGCATTTGCGCCAGTTGCCACTGCTGCTGCAGATACTGCTAGAGCGATTAGAGTCTTGTTCATCTTATTTAGTCCTAATTTACTGTCCATAAATTTTATATGCGAGTGATGTCACTTGCGTGTTTATCCTCGTACGCATTCCCAGAGGACTCAATGTTCATACTTAAGAAAAGGCGGATAAATATGAAATACTGATTTGAGTCGCCAGAGCAATTCGTGCTCATGTTGTACCGTCAAAGTTCCCCTGAGCGGTAGTAAAACGATATAAAAACCGTTTTTGAACACTGTTTTATTGAGGGTAAAAAAATATCAAGCTATTGATTTATTGTGATTTTTACCTTTTTGTTTGGGTGTCAAAAAAAACGAAAAATTTATCATTTTTTATCTTGATTGTCGGATTTTTGACCGCTGAAAAAATCTGGTTCTGGTGTTGGTTTTGTTGCATATGTGTGCATTAAGAGTGTGATCTCTCATGTACGATGAATTAAGATGATTTCGTTGCCAAGTTTGTTTACACTAGAACAAACCGATTGATTGAATCCCTACCTAGTCCTCGTGATTAGGTAGTTTTGTTTTGTCCAAAGAATGCTTTGGAATGAGGTAATAATGGAAAAAGTCCCAATGACACTGCGTGGCGAAAAGCAGCTACGTGAAGAACTCGACCGACTCTTGAAACTTCGCCCACAAATTTCTGAAGCGATTGCTGAAGCTCGTGAGCTTGGCGACCTGAAAGAAAACGCTGAGTACCACGCGGCTCGCGAAGAGCAAGGTATTTGTGAAGCGCAGATCCGTGATATCGAATACAAGCTGTCGATCGCTCAAGTGATCGATGTCACTAAGATGGAAAACACAGGCAAAGTGATTTTCGGCTCAACGGTCACACTGATCGATTGCGACACTGAAGAAGAAAAAACCTACCAGATCGTCGGTGACGATGAGGCTGATATCAAAGCGGGTCGCATTTCTGTCAGCTCTCCGATTGCTCGTGGCTTGATTGGTAAGATGGAAGGCGATGAAGTCGTGATTGCAACCCCAGGTGGTGAGCGCGATTTCGAAATTGATCGTGTTGAGTACCTTTAGTCGAGAGTATCTAAGTTAGTTGAGAGAATATAAGTCAGCAGGATGCTCGCTGAGCAACGACTTGAGCCAAGCGCTCATCGGTGTGTTCAGAAAAGGTTTCAAGCAACAAAAAAGGTCGCAGCGCGACCTTTTTTGTTGGATTCAATACTCCACATTGCAATGAGTACAGCGGGTGTACCCAAACAGTGTGCCTACTTAAGTGCGTCTACCTAAGTTTTATCTACCTAAGCTTTATCTATATAAGTAAGAGGGAGCGTGAATCTTGGTGTGGCAAGTGACTTGTCCGCCGTGATGGAGTACCCATCGGCTCGGACGAGATTACTTGCGTGGAAGTTCGATTTTACGGTCTTCCGATTGACGGAACAGAACAAGCGTTTTACCAATCACTTGGACTTTCTCTGCTTCTGTTTCACGCACGATGGCGTCGACAATCAGGTTTTTGGTGTCACGATCTTCAGAGGCGATTTTTACCTTGATCAGTTCGTGGTAGTTGAGAGCAATGTCGATTTCCGCTAGAACAGCTTCCGTGAGTCCGTTCGCGCCGAGGAGCACAACTGGTTTTAAGCTGTGTGCTAGGCCCTTAAGATGCTGCTTTTGTTTGGTGCTTAGGTTCATTACGCGGCCAATTTTCTTTAATATTAGGGTTGAAAAGCCCTATTTTAACGCCATCTATGGTGGAAGACTATCATTTATTGAGCGATGGTTAATTATCAAGCGGGCGGGAATGCTCGAAAGATGAGTTTCCTTGCTCCAGAGTGAGCCGCAATAGGGTTTCCCTATTACAGCAATAGCTCCTATTTACGTCTTATTAGGATTAGAATGAGTAAACAAAAGCATTCGGCCAGTTCTGGTCGTTGGTTGAAAGAACACTTCGACGACAAATATGCCAACGAAGCGAGAAAAAAAGGCTATCGCTCTCGCGCTTATTTTAAGATGGAAGAGATCCAAAGCAAAGATAAGCTACTAAAACCAGGCATGACTGTGGTGGATTTGGGCGCAGCGCCCGGTGGTTGGTCTCAATATGCTGCTAAAATAGTGGGGGACAGCGGTCAAATCATCGCGTGTGATTTGTTGCCGATGGATCCGATCGCTGGGGTGAGCTTTCTGCAAGGGGATTTTAGAGACGATGCCGTGCTCGAGGCCCTGCTAGAGCGAATCCAACCGTCTATGGTCGATGTGGTGATGTCCGATATGGCGCCGAACATCGCCGGTAACAACTCAGTGGACCAGCCGAGAGCGATGTACTTGGTTGAGCTCGCGTTAGATATGTGTCGACAAGTTCTAGCACCCAATGGTAGCTTTGTCGTCAAGGTTTTTCAGGGCGAAGGCTTCGATCAATACGTGAAAGAAGTCCGAGATTTGTTTAAAACCGTAAAAGTAAGAAAACCAGACTCATCGCGAGCACGCTCACGTGAAGTCTTCATAGTGGCTACTGGCTACAAAGGCTAATCAAGCTGGCCGCTAGTTACAAAGGTTAACTATTTGCTCTTTTTCGCAGCGGTTAACACTGTAGCTACAGTTTTCAAACTGTAGTACCCTACCTTTAATTACAATTAGTTATCGAGAGGCTGACACCTTGAGTGACATGGCAAAAAATTTAATTCTGTGGCTAGTGATCGCCGTAGTCTTGATGTCGGTATTCCAAAGCTTTGGGCCGGGAGAGAGCAACGGACGAGCAGTAGATTACACCACGTTCGTACAGGAAGTTGGCCAAGGCCAGATTCAGGAAGCAACATTTAAAGACGGCGAAATCACCTTCGTTCGTCGTGGCGGTGGCTCTCGTTATGTGACTTACATGCCCGTCTACGATCAAAAACTCCTCGATGACTTGATCAATCAAAACGTGAAGGTGCAAGGTACGCCGCCGGAAGAGCAAAGCTTGCTCGGCACTATCTTCATCTCTTGGTTCCCAATGATCTTACTGATTGGTGTGTGGATTTTCTTCATGCGTCAAATGCAGGGCGGTGGCGGCAAAGGCGCGATGTCCTTCGGTAAGAGCAAAGCTCGTATGATGAGCGAAGAGCAAATTAAAACTACCTTTGGCGATGTGGCTGGCTGTGATGAAGCGAAAGAAGACGTCAAAGAGCTGGTGGATTATCTGCGCGACCCGAGCCGCTTCCAAAAGCTGGGCGGTAAGATCCCAACGGGTGTGTTGATGGTCGGTCCTCCGGGTACGGGTAAAACTTTGCTGGCGAAAGCGATTGCCGGTGAAGCCAAAGTACCGTTCTTTACCATTTCTGGTTCTGACTTTGTCGAAATGTTCGTCGGTGTCGGTGCCTCGCGTGTTCGTGACATGTTCGAGCAAGCGAAGAAAGCAGCTCCTTGTATCATCTTTATCGATGAGATTGATGCGGTAGGTCGTCAACGTGGCGCAGGTGTAGGTGGTGGTCACGATGAACGTGAGCAAACCCTGAACCAAATGCTGGTTGAAATGGACGGTTTTGAAGGCAACGAAGGCATTATTGTTATCGCTGCGACAAACCGACCAGATGTACTGGACCCAGCCTTGTTACGACCAGGTCGTTTTGACCGTCAAGTTGTCGTGGGTCTGCCAGATGTGCGTGGCCGTGAGCAAATTTTGAAAGTTCACATGCGTAAAGTGCCGCTGGCGGGTGATGTAGAACCTTCACTGATTGCGCGTGGTACACCGGGCTTCTCGGGTGCTGATCTTGCTAACCTCGTTAACGAAGCGGCGCTATTTGCAGCGCGCGGTAACAAGCGCAATGTCTCTATGGTGGAGTTCGAGCTGGCAAAAGACAAAATCATGATGGGGGCAGAACGCCGCTCTATGGTGATGTCTGAAGAGACCAAAGCGTCTACTGCTTATCACGAGGCCGGTCACGCTATCGTTGGCCGTCTTGTCCCTGAGCATGATCCAGTATACAAAGTGTCGATCATTCCACGTGGCCGTGCGCTTGGTGTGACCATGTATCTGCCAGAGCAAGACCGAGTCAGTATGTCTCGTCAGCACCTTGAGTCGATGATTTCGAGCCTGTACGGTGGTCGATTGGCGGAAGAGCTGATTTATGGCCCTGATAAAGTCTCGACAGGCGCATCGAATGACATTGAACGTGCGACTGACATTGCGCGTAAGATGGTGACACAATGGGGCTTCTCGGAGAAGCTAGGACCGTTGTTGTACGCTGAAGATGAAGGTGAAGTGTTCCTAGGACGCAGCGTAACGCAAACCAAGCATGTGTCTGATGATACCGCTAAGCTGATTGACGATGAAGTGCGCAAGATTATCGACCGCAACTATGACCGTGCGAAGAAAATCTTGGAAGACAACATGGACATCATGCACGCGATGAAAGATGCGCTGATGAAATACGAAACCATCGATGCGGGTCAAATTGATGACCTGATGGAGCGTAAGAGCGACATTCGTGAGCCTGCAGGATGGGGAGATAACGCCTCAAACAAGAGTGCAGCTGAGCCTGTCCAAGCTGATGAAACAGTGGAAAACAGCAGCAGCGAATCAGCGGAAAACGCGCAACCTGCTGAAGAAGGCACTGAGAAAAAAGACTCAGAATAATTTCTGTTAATGACCAAACCCCGAGGCAACTCGGGGTTTTTCTGTTTATGATGATTCTAAAAGCAAACAATAAAACCCTCGATCTCTCCACGCCTCAGGTGATGGGGATCCTTAATGTTACGCCCGATTCGTTTTCTGATGGCGGCCAGTTTAATTCCTTAGAGCGCGCCTTAGAGCAAGCGCAGCGTATGATAGACGCAGGTGTCGCTATCATCGATATCGGTGGTGAATCGACGCGTCCCGGGGCACCGGACGTGAGTTTGGACGAAGAGCTTGCGCGAGTGGTACCCATCATCCAAGCGATTCGCGCCCGCTCTGATGTGTGGATCTCTATTGACACCAGCAAAGCACAAGTCATGGCGCAAGCGATAGCGGCGGGGGCGGATATCATCAATGACGTCCGTGCGCTGCAAGAGCCAGGGGCGCTGGAAGTGGCGGCTCAATCTGGGCTGCCGATTTGTTTGATGCACATGAAAGGCCAGCCGCGTACCATGCAAGCAAACCCAAGCTATGATGATCTCTTAGTGGAGGTGGGCGAGTTTTTGCAAGAGCGCATGCAAGCTTGTCAGGCGGCAGGGATTGATAAAGCGCAGCTGATCCTCGATCCTGGATTTGGCTTTGGCAAAACCCTTGAACACAACTATCATATGCTCGCGCATCTTGAGCAGTTCCACCGTTTTGGTTTGCCTCTTTTGGCGGGCATGTCACGTAAATCGATGTTATTTAAACTGCTCGACAAAGCGCCGGCCGAATGCATGGCGGCGAGTGTCAGCTGCGCGACGATCGCAGCGATGAAAGGGGCGCAAATTATTCGTGTGCACGACTACGAACAAACGCTTGATGCCATGAAGGTGGTTGAGATGGTCAAAGCGAACCATTCACCTTCTGCGGCGATAAAATAAAAAGATAAGGACTCACCATGTCTGATAAAAGACGTTATTTTGGAACCGATGGGGTACGCGGCAAAGTTGGCCAATACCCCATCACTCCTGATTTTGTATTGAAACTCGGTTGGGCAGCTGGCCAGGTATTGGCAAAGCAAGGCACGAAAAAAGTCATCATTGGCAAAGACACGCGTATTTCTGGTTACATGCTAGAGTCAGCGCTTGAAGCCGGCCTTGCTGCCGCAGGTTTGAAAGCGACCTTTACCGGCCCAATGCCTACGCCAGCGGTGGCTTATCTGACACAAACTTTCCGTGCTGAGGCAGGGATTGTTATCTCTGCATCGCACAACCCATATTACGACAACGGGATTAAATTCTTCTCATCAGAAGGCACCAAGCTGCCCGATGAGGTGGAGCTCGCGATTGAAGCGGAGCTCGATAAAGAGATTGAGTGCGTGGAATCAGCCATGCTGGGTAAAGCGAGCCGCTTGAATGACGCAGCAGGGCGCTACATTGAGTTTTGTAAAAGTACCTTCCCGTCGTCATTGAGCTTAGCCGGGCTAAAAATTGTCGTCGATTGTGCTAACGGCGCGACTTACCACATCGCGCCAGCGGTCTTTAGCGAACTCGGTGCTGAAGTGATCGCGATGGGTGTGGAGCCGAATGGCACCAACATCAACCATGAAGTTGGTGCGACCGATGTACGTGCGCTGCAAAAACGTGTCGTCGAAGAGCAAGCCGCGCTGGGTCTCGCCTTTGATGGTGATGGCGATCGCATCATCATGGTGGATCATCTGGGCAACAAAATTGATGGCGACCAAATTGCCTACATCATAGCGCGAGATGCGTTGCGTCGTGGTGAATTGAAAGGCGGCGTGGTTGGCACTTTGATGACCAACTTAGGCATGGAAAATGGCCTCAAGGCGTTGGGGATTCCTTTCGTTCGTGCGGCTGTCGGTGACCGCTACGTGATGGAGCAGTTGCTTGAAAAAGGCTGGCGTATTGGTGCGGAAAACTCTGGCCACGTTATCTTGCTTGATAAGGTGACCACTGGTGATGCGATTGTCGCAGCGCTGCAAGTCTTGGCATCTGTGGTGGGCAGTAAACTCACTTTGCACGAGTTGTCGCAAGGTATGACACTGTACCCGCAAGTGTTGGAAAACGTGCGTTTCTCGGGCGACTCTAACCCGCTAGAAGCGAAAGCCGTACAAGAGAGTGTGGCACAAGTTGAAGCCGAACTTGGTGATAAAGGCCGCGTGCTACTGCGTAAGTCGGGCACTGAACCTTTGATTCGCGTTATGGTGGAAGGCGAAGATGCTGAGCTGGTTCAAGCGAGCGCCCTCAAAATTGCCGATGCGGTGAAAGCGAGCTTTTAATCGCTCTCGCGTGTGCAGACTTTCCCGACCAAGTGGCTAGCTTCACTTGGTCGTGATACCCAAACGAGGCTTTTTCTGCGCACTAATCCGTTACTATTCACCGATTCTCATTACCCCCGTTTTCTCATGAATCCGTTTGTCATGAATAAAGGATAACGAACCGATATGTCTTTGTTAAACACTGGCTATCTCCATGAGATGGGCATTGATACCTACCAACTTGAGCATCCCTCACGTCTTCAAGGCGTAGAGCTTAGTCCCATCACACTGGATGATGACTGCCGTTTGTTGTTGGTATCACCTGTACTGCCTCAAGGCAGCGACGCCCTATTTTTGCAAAAGGTGTTACAAGCGATGTCATTGACCCTTGAACATGTGCGCCACGTTTATCCTCATCAGGCGATCGCCGTTAATAGCGAGGTGTTGACATGGGTTTGGTATGCCGGTTGTGATGCTCACCAATTTGAGGGCGTGAAAACCTTGGTGTCGCCAGAGTTAGCTGCGATTGATGGTAATCAAGTGGAGCGCCGCGCTTTGTGGCAGCAAATCCAAACGGCTCTCAAAGGAGAATAACATGGCACTGGTTCCATTAGCGCCAACGCACCTTGATGAGGTGTATCGCATTGAGTGTGCCGCGCATTCACATCCTTGGTCTGCCAACTTGATTAACGCCATTGAGAGCCGCGGTGCGTGCCATCAGGTGCTTGAGGTGAGTGGCGAGGTTGTGGGCTATTTTTACGCGCAGAATATTGTGGGTGAGGTGACGTTACTCAACATTGCCGTCGATCCCGCCAAGCAAGGACAGGGCTTTGGCCGAGTGCTTATTGAAGGCTTCTTGTCGATGTGTGAGGGCGCAGGCGCAGATAGCGCTTGGCTTGAAGTACGAGAAAGTAACCAGGTGGCGTTAGCTCTCTACCAAGAAGTTGGCTTCAATGAGATTGACCGTCGCGTCAACTATTACCCAACGAGCAAGGGCAAAGAAGACGCGATCATCATGAGTTATCTGTTTTTCTAAGCTTTTTTGCTTCAGCTTAGGGTTTTATTAACGCTGAGCGAACTTTGCGTCTTCCGGTAGTTCTAGCGGGTAGTAGTTGGCCTCAAAGCGGCTTTTCAGCTCACTCGCTGGCAGAGGCTTATCGAAAATGTAACCTTGGAACTGTTCGCAACCCAGTTTTTTCAGCGTCTCCAACTCGTACACATCTTCCACCCCCTCTGCGATGACTTCCAAGTTCAAACGATGCGCTGTCATGATGATGGTATCGACAATCGCTTGGTCACTTTCGTCTAAATGCAGTTGGGTGACAAATGAGCGGTCAATCTTAAGTACGTCTACCGATAAATGCTTTAAGTAGCGCAACGACGAGTAGCCGGTGCCAAAGTCATCAATCGAGGTTTTGAGATTAAACTCTTTGAGTTTAACCATCTTTTGAATCGCGCCTTCCACATTCTCGAGCAGTAAGTTTTCAGTGATTTCCAGTTCGATGCACTCTCCACTGATCCCTGCTTGCGCTAAGGCTTCATTGATGTGATCAACGAAGGACTCTTGCGCGAACTGAAGCGGACTGATATTGATCGCCAAGCGGCGGAAAGTGTCTGGCAAGATGCCCTGTTTTTTCCACTTGGCATACTGGTAGCACGCTTCCTCAATAATCCAATTACCGATTTGAAGGATCTGTCCAGTCTCTTCCGCGACCGGCATAAACACGCCCGGAGGCAATAACCCTTTTTCGGGGTGGTTCCAGCGAATTAAGGCTTCAACCCCGATAATTTGGTGTTTATCACTGACCTGAGGCTGATAATAGAGTTCAAGCTGTCCTTTGTTGATTGCCTCATGCAACCCTTTTTCAATCTCTAGGAAGGATTCAACTTGCGCCTGCATTTCAGGCTCGTAGAAGGTGTACTTGTTCTTACCTGCCACCTTGGCGCGATACAAGGCGGTATCCGCTTGGCGCAGCACATCAATGTTGGTACAGGCGACCGAAGGAAAGGTCGCGATACCGACACTGACGGTACAGTAGAGTTGGTGATCATCAATCGAATAGGGGTTTGAGATCAGTGCAAGCAATTGCTGAGCTAAACTTTTGGTTTGCTCTGGGCCCACATTGGGCAGCAAGATCGCAAACTCATCACCGCCGATCCTCGCCGCGGTGTAGCCTTTTTGCTGCCACGAGACAATACGCTTGGCGATCGCCTTGAGCAGCTGATCCCCTATAGTATGACCGAGCGAGTCATTGATGGTTTTAAAACGGTCTAAATCCAAGTAAAACAGCGCGCCGGTTTGATTATTGTGTACCGCTTGGTCAATAGACTTTCCTAGGGTTTGCATCAATAAGCTGCGATTGGCCAACCCAGTTAGCGAGTCGTAGTATGCGAGCTGATTGAGCTTCGCTTGCGCGACTTCACGGTCTTGCCATAGGGAATGGAAGGTCTTGGCAAGGTGACCGAGCTCATCATTACCTTGTAGCGGAGGAGGCGTGGTCGCACTGTGCTGATTGTTGAGTGAACGTACCCAGTTAAGCAGAGTAATCAGTGGTTTAGACAGTTTTTTGTAGAAAAAGATCAGCAAGATAGTGGTCAGCAAAATATTGCGCAGCAAATCAAACAGTAAGATTTTGCTGGTTTTGGCGATAAACTCGCGCGCAATACTGATGCCATTCACGGAGAAACTGAGTGAGCCTACCACAACATGAGAGTTAGGCTGATGGAGATCGGTCTGATAGACCGGTGATGTCGGCGTGAGGTAAGTGGCCACCAGTTCAGCAAAATCCCCTTGGCGTGTCACGCTACGCTCATTACGGGTCAGTGTATCGCCAAAGTCATCGATGATTTCCACACGGTAGATGGCGTTATCCATCATCAGCGTTGAGGCCACTTGCTCGGCCAACAACTGGTTAAGATGATAGGCCGCTTGACTCGCATTAGAGTAATTTTGCAGCAACTTGAACTGATAGTGATCTTCGATACGTTGCTGCTCTTTCGATACATCAACAAAAATCTGATACAAGCTGAAGCAGACGCCCAGCAGGACAGATACCAAAAACACCGTTTTTGCTTGGCGGATGGCTAACGAATTGATCTTTATAGTCTCGGACATAGCTTCTACTTGTGAGATGTACTTCTTAAGTTATAGCTCATATTCATTGATAATCTAATCTATCGACGAAAAGCGTGACTTTTCAATTCATCTTTTTGTATGAAGTTGCTGATTACATCAATATAAGCGAGAATACCGCGCAAAATAGAATTGAACCCAGAGTGGTTTAGGCTCGGTATGACCGAGAAAAACGGCTTACAGATAGTTAAGAAGACCTGTTCATGTCAAATACCCCATTTCTAAGCGAAGTGTCTAAACGTAGAACATTCGCGATCATCTCGCACCCCGATGCGGGTAAAACTACCATTACTGAAAAAGTGTTGTTGTTCGGACGCGCCATTCAGACCGCCGGTACGGTGAAAGGACGCGGCTCCGCTCAGCATGCCAAATCAGACTGGATGGAGATGGAAAAAGAGCGTGGCATCTCCGTGACCACCTCTGTGATGCAGTTCCCGTACAACGAATGCTTGGTCAACCTTCTCGATACCCCAGGGCACGAAGATTTCTCGGAAGATACCTACCGTACGCTGACCGCTGTTGACTCATGTCTGATGGTGATTGATGCCGCGAAAGGTGTCGAGGATCGTACCCGCAAGCTGATGGAAGTGACGCGTTTACGTGATACCCCAATCGTGACCTTCATGAACAAGCTTGACCGTGATATCCGTGATCCTATGGAGTTGCTGGATGAGGTCGAAAGCGAACTGAATATGGCGTGCGCACCAATCTCATGGCCGATTGGCTGCGGTAAAGAGTTTAAGGGTGTTTACCATATTCACCGTGACGAAACGATTCTTTACGCAACAGGCCAAGGCCACACGATTCAAGAGCAGCGCATCATCAAAGGGCTAGATAACCCAGAGCTAGACGCAGCTGTCGGCAGCGAATTGGCGGAGCAACTGCGTGAAGAGCTCGAATTGGTCATTGGCGCTTGTCCTGAGTTTGATCAAGAGCTGTTCCTTGCCGGTGAATTGACGCCTGTGTACTTCGGTACCGCATTAGGTAACTTCGGCGTTGATCATATGCTTGATGGCCTAACTGAGTGGGCTCCGGCACCAATGCCGCGTGAAGCCAATGAGCGTAAAGTTGAGGCGTCAGAAGAGAACTTCAGTGGATTTGTGTTTAAAATCCAAGCCAATATGGACCCGAAACACCGTGACCGCATCGCCTTTATGCGTATCGTGTCAGGGACATACAAGCAAGGCATGAAGATGAACCACGTTCGTCTTGGTAAGCAAGTGAACATCTCTGATGCGGTGACGTTCATGGCGGGCGATCGTTCTCGCGCTGAAAACGCGTACGCAGGTGACATCATCGGTCTCCATAACCACGGCACCATCCAAATTGGTGACACCTTTACTCAAGGTGAAGCACTGAAGTTCTCGGGTATTCCAAACTTCGCTCCTGAGCTGTTCCGTCGTATTCGCTTGAAAGATCCTCTTAAGCAAAAGCAGTTGCTCAAAGGCTTAGTGCAGCTTTCAGAAGAAGGGGCCGTGCAGGTATTCAGACCTTTGCAGAACAACGACTTAATTGTAGGCGCCGTCGGTGTCCTTCAGTTTGATGTGGTGGTTGCGCGCTTGAAAGCGGAATACAACGTGGAAGCGATTTACGAAGGGGTTAACGTGGCGACTGCACGTTGGGTTGAGTGTGAGGATGGTAAGAAGCTCGACGAGTTCCAGCGCAAGAACCAAGTCAACTTAGCCCTCGATGGCGGCGACAACTTAACTTACATCGCGCCAACCATGGTTAATCTGAACCTGGCCAAAGAGCGCTTCCCGGATGTTGAGTTCCGTGCCACTCGTGAACACTAATACCACCCCTTGAGACTGGCAAAGTCGCTGAAGTGATCAGCGGCTTTCATTGCGCAGAGTCTTGAAGTCCGACGATAAAAAAGGGTTGATGCATACACATCAACCCTTTTTTCGTATATCTAAGCGATAGCCTTACTTTTTCTTGCTGGCGCTCTTTTTCTTCGTTTTAGTCACGCTTTTCTTCTTGTCGTCTTTTTTCTTGTTCTTTTTCTTAAACACTGGTTTCTTGTGTTTTGGACGTAACTCTTTAATAAAGCGCTCTTTGATCTCTTCTTTCACGTAGCGAGCGACGCGATCCATCATGGGTTGATCGTGCGCTTCTACCAGTGAGACTGCGTTGCCTTTCTTGCCTGCGCGTGCGGTACGGCCAATGCGGTGCAGGTAAACATCTGCGCTGCGTGGCAAGTCAAAGTTGATCACATGGCTGACATCCGGCAGGTCAATACCACGCGCGGCAACGTCGGTGGCGAGCAGAACGTTGACCGTTCCATCACGGAATCGCGCAATGGCGTTGTTGCGGCGATCTTGTGGCATTTCGCCTTGGATCCACGCACAAGGGATCTGCGCTTTTTCCAGTTCGCCACGTAAATCCGCCAAACGTTCGCGGGTTTTTAAAAAGATGATGCTGCGCTGAGCTTGCTCGGTGAGGATGGTTTTGAGTAGCGCCAGTTTGTGCTCCATATCATCTGCACGGTGATACCACTGAGCGATTTTCTTACGTTCGCGGCGTGATGGCTCGGCATCAATTTCCGCCGGATTCGTCAATAGATCAGCTGTGAAACCTTCCACACCTCGGCCTTCGAGCGTGGCAGAAAAAAGCAGAGTTTGTTTACGCCAACGACATTCATTTGAAAGGCGGTCAACCGTTGGACCAAAGCCCATGTCGAGCATTCGGTCCGCTTCATCGAGGATTAACCATTCAATTGCTCGACAATCGAATCGCTCCGCGTTGATGTATTCCATTAAGCGGCCCGGTGTTGCAACAACGATATCTTGGGTCTTTTTCAAAATGTCGGCGTGCTCTTCATATTGAACACCGCCAGTAATAGTGAAAATGTTGAGATTGGTGTTTTTCGCTAAAGCGCGCGCTTGATCCGCCACTTGCATTGCCAGTTCACGTGTCGGCGTTAAGATCAGCACGCGTGCAGGCCCAGGTTTACGGCGCGGGAAATCTTGCAAATATTGCAGAGCGGGTAGCACGAACGCCGCTGTTTTGCCTGTTCCTGTGGGCGCAGACGCGAGAATATCTCGACCATCAAGGGCGTGTGGAATTGCTTCCGCCTGAATCTGGGTTGGGCGGCTGTAACCCATCTCTTCGATGGCTTCGAGTAGATTGTTGTCTAGCTCAAGTTCGGCAAAATTTTTGATCACTCTGGTCTCTCCACAAGCGCACGAAATGGTTTTTATCCCTCTATTTTGACCTCAGGGATAACAAAGGTCGCATAGTATAGTGTCTTTGGTGATAAGGATCACACCTTAATTACGGCATCTTTAAATAAAACGCTCTCGTCAGAGCGACAAAATCTTCGCTGTACTCGGCTCCGTCATGGATCAGCAGTGATTGATATTGGCACTCACCTGCGGTGTGTTGCAGTTCAAACATCAGGCGACTGACGGGTTTAGTGACTGTGGTGCGTACTTCACACCGCCTTCTTAACGACCAACCCATATTCTGCGCTAACTCGATAAAAGCTTCCCCTTCCACTTGAGGCAAGATGAAACTGGCGGTGCCAAGAGGCGCGAGCAGTTGCTGACATCGTCGCAATAAAGGTTCGTGTGCCAATGTATCGGCATGCCTTGCGATGGCGCGAGCGGGGGCTTTGGCAGACTCGCCAGTGGTGAAATAGGGAGGATTACAAATAATCGCGTCAAAAGCGTCTGGGAGTTCGGCGCTGAGGATATCACCTTGGAGAAGACGTAATCTGCTGTTCCACGGACTGGCGCTGAAATTACTTTGCGCGGCGCAAATGGCGTGATGGTCAATATCTATCGCGCATATCTGTGCATCTGGGTTGCGCTGGGCGCACATCAAGGCTAATAGCCCCGTTCCAGTGCCGATGTCGAGTATTTGATGTGCGTACTCTATCTGCGCCCACGCGCCGAGCATGACACCATCGGTACTGACGGGCATCCCCGATTGTCCAGACTGAATAGAAAACTGTTTAAATGAAAACGCTTTAGTGGCTTTGATGGTCATTGGAATCTTATGTTGTCATTGAATGTTATGGTGGTGATTTCAGTGGTTGTTAATGATCTGTATGGTTTTTTGTTCTTCTTGTTGTGGTGCTGTTGGTGATTTTAATTGGTATTAAAATCCAATTTTTCCTCTTCAACTAGTGATTGCTGCTGTATATCTGAGTGTACTCTAAATTTATATGGTGTTTTTCGCCATTCGGTTGCGAAAGCGACACGGTTTGTTCATCATGCGCGCCTTATTTTAAAGATTGAGTGGGTCAATGACATCACTCTCCATTCACAACATCGATATCTCCCATCAGGTTATGGGGTAGCCGAGTTTACTCGATACTGCCGTCATAGTCGCATTGGGAACAGAAGTATAAGAAGGTTCTCTCGTGAATCAGAGTTTAAAAATCACAGATATTCTTGCGCTCGGCTTCATGCTGTTCGCGTTTTTTTTAGGTGCGGGTAACATCATCTTTCCACCGATTGCCGGTCAGTTTGCAGGCGACAATGTGTTCCCTGCAATGATGGGTTTTCTCGCGACGGCTGTCGGTTTGCCACTGGCAACGATCATTGCGATCGCCGTAGCCGGTGGTTCATGGGATCATCTGACAGAGCATTTGCCAAAGCGCGCTGCTGTGGTGATGGCGGTACTGATTTTCGTCATTATCGGCCCAGCGTTCGCGGCTCCTCGTACTGGTTTGGTTGCCTACGAGATGGCGATCAAACCCTTCTTGGCTGACGCCGCGCAAATGCAGTTGACCATGTTCTCCATTCTCTTTTTTGCGGTTGCGGTGTTCTTTGCTTGGTCTCAAGGCAAACTGATTGATGTGATTGGTAAAGTGCTGACGCCGGCGCTGTTTATTGGCCTGATTGTCTTGGCCGGTGCGGTCTTTATTGCTCCTCAAGGCGAGATTTTAGCGGCGCAAGGTGAGTATTTAACTCACCCATTGCAAAAAGGATTTCTGGAAGGCTATAACACCATGGATACCTTTGGCGCCTTGATGTTTGGGGTGTTGATTGTTGATGCGCTGCGCCAAAAAGGCATCACTTCACAAAAAGCGACCTCAAAATACCTGATCAGTGCAGCCTGCATTGCCGCTGTGGGACTTGCGTTTGTCTACATCTCACTCTTCTACCTCGGCGCGACCAGTTCTGAAGTTGCAGCGGGCGCGGACAATGGTGGTGTAGTGTTAAGCTTGTATGTTCAAGCGCTGTTTGGTCCGTACGGTCAAGTGGTTCTCTCTGTCATCGTGTTGCTGGCGTGTTTGACGACGGCGATCGGCCTTATCTCTGCGTGTTCTGACTATTTCAGCTCGCTCACTCCGCTCTCTTATAAGCAGTGGGTGATCATTAATGGGGTGGCGTGTGCTGTGGTGGCGAACGTCGGCCTCGCTCAACTGATTGCCCTTTCAGTACCAGTGCTGTTTGCGCTTTACCCGGTTGCCATTGCTCTGATCGCGTTGACCTTTATGCGTAACAAGCTCGCGAATCCAGCTATGGCGTACCGTGTGGTGATTCTTGTTGCTTTGCTGTTTGCGCTTATTGATGCCGCTAAGGTGGCAGGGTTGGATATGTCAGCACTGAGCATGTTGCCGCTTTTTGATGTCGGCATGGGCTGGTTGCTGCCAACGGCGGCGGCGATGGTGTGCATGATGTTCATCGGCCAATCTGAGCAAGCGTCACTGGCACAAGATAACGCTTAACCGCGCGTATTTCTTTGCGCCCAATCCCTTGTCATACCCTGTGTGACAAGGGATTGTTGTTTATGACGCACTGCCAGTCCTGTTCAAAAAATTCCTGTATCTTCGTCACACTTTTCAGTACAATTCTTCGGTTAAATTCTACTCATCAATGTTGAGCAAACATGTTTGAAATCAATCCAATTAAAAACCGCTTACAGGACGTGTCTCAGCGCACTTTAGTCCTGAGGGGGTATCTTTGACTATGACGCCAAAAAAGAGCGTCTAGAAGAAGTCAACGCAGAACTGGAACAACCAGATGTCTGGAACGAACCCGAACGCGCACAAGCGTTAGGTAAAGAGCGTGCGGCGTTAGAAGCTGTCGTGGAAACCATTGATCAGCTCGACCAAGGAGTTGAAGATGTTGATGGTTTACTTGAGCTTGCGGTCGAAGAAGACGATCAAGAAACTTTCGATGAAATCGAGCCCGAGCTTGCGGAACTGGAAGCGAAGCTTGAACAGCTTGAATTCCGTCGTATGTTCTCTGGCGATCACGATGCGTCTGATTGCTATATCGACCTGCAATCTGGCTCGGGCGGTACCGAAGCGCAAGACTGGACATCAATGATGCTGCGCATGTACTTGCGCTGGGCAGAAGCCAAAGGCTTCAAAACCGAAGTGATCGAAGTGTCAGAGGGTGAAGTGGCGGGCTTGAAAGGCGCGACGGTGAAAATCTCTGGCGAGTATGCTTATGGTTGGCTTCGCACTGAAACTGGCGTGCATCGTCTAGTCCGTAAATCGCCGTTTGACTCTAGCGGCCGCCGTCATACTTCGTTTGCTTCTGCGTTTATCTACCCAGAGATTGATGACAACATCGATATCGACATTAACCCTGCGGATTTGCGCATTGACGTGTACCGTGCGTCCGGTGCGGGTGGTCAGCACGTTAACACCACCGAATCGGCGGTACGTATTACTCACGTACCTACCAACACGGTCGTGCAATGTCAGAACGATCGCTCTCAGCACAAGAACAAAGATCAGGCGATGAAGCAGCTGCGCGCTAAGCTCTTTGAACTTGAGATTCAAAAGCAGAATGCAGAGAAGCAGGCCAACGAAGACGCGAAGTCTGACATTGGTTGGGGCAGCCAGATTCGTTCTTACGTCCTAGATGACTCGCGCATTAAAGATCTGCGTACCGGGGTAGAAAACCGCAATACACAAGCGGTACTGGATGGCGATCTAGACAAATTTATTGAAGCTAGCCTGAAATCAGGCCTGTAAGCTTTTCACCGACACTCAGAAACGAAACAGGATACATCGAAAATGACTGATGCTGTTCAAAACGAAAATCAACAAGACGTCCTTTCACCTGAAGAAAACAAGCTGATTGCTGAGCGCCGCGCGAAGCTGGACGCTATCCGCAAGAGCTGCAAGGCAAATGGCCATCCTAATGACTTCCGTCGTGATGCACTAGCGGGCGATCTACAAAAAGAGTTCGGTGAGAAGAGCAAGGAAGAGCTAGAAGCGCTCAACCACGTGGTGGCGATTGCCGGCCGTATTATGGCTAAGCGTGGTCCGTTCCTTGTGATTCAAGAGACATCTGGCCGTATTCAAGCGTATGCGGCAAAAGACGTACAAAAGCACCTTAAAGAGCAATACCAAGGTTTGGATATCGGTGACATCATCGGTGTCAAAGGCGCGCTGCATAAATCCGGTAAAGGCGATCTTTACGTGAATATGGAAGAGTACGAATTGCTGACCAAGGCGCTTCGTCCACTGCCAGAGAAATTCCACGGCCTGACTGACCAAGAGATGCGTTACCGCCAGCGTTACGTTGACCTGATTGTCAATGAAGATTCACGCCAAGCGTTTATCATTCGCTCTAAACTTGTTTCTGCGATCCGAAACTTCATGAGCTCAAAAGGCTACCTTGAAGTGGAAACGCCAATGATGCACGTCATCCCTGGTGGTGCGACCGCTCGTCCATTCGTGACGCACCACAATGCGTTGGATATCGACATGTACCTACGTGTGGCGCCAGAGCTGTACTTGAAGCGTCTCGTTGTGGGCGGTTTTGATCGCGTATTTGAGATCAACCGTAACTTCCGTAACGAAGGTCTATCGCCACGTCACAACCCAGAATTCACCATGATGGAATTCTACCAAGCGTACTCTGACTATAAAGATCTGATGGATCTCACTGAAGAGATGCTCAGCACTGTAGCCATGGATGTTCTTGGTTCTACCTCTATGCCTTACGGTGATGAGACGGTAGAGTTTGGTGGTACGTACGCTCGTATGAGTATGTTTGAAGCTATCAAGCACTACAACCCAGATCACGCTGAGATCCAAGCACTAACAGAAGCGGACTTGCAAGATCGCGAGAAAATGGTCGCGATTGCTAAATCTGTTCATGTTGACGTGGAACCGTTTTGGACGTGTGGTCAGCTACTTGAAGAGATCTTCGGTGAAACGGCTGAACCTCAACTGATTCAGCCAACCTTTATTACCGGTTACCCGGCGGATATTTCGCCTCTGGCTCGCCGTAGCGATGACAACCCGTTCTTTACTGACCGTTTCGAGTTCTTTATTGGCGGCCGCGAAGTGGCGAACGGTTTCTCTGAGCTTAACGATGCAGAAGACCAAGACGCCCGCTTTAAAGCGCAAGTGGATGCGAAAGATGCCGGTGACGATGAAGCCATGTATTACGATGCAGACTACATCACGGCACTTGAGCACGGCTTGCCACCCACAGCGGGCCAAGGGATTGGTATTGATCGCCTAGCGATGCTGTTTACCAACACGCACACGATTCGTGACGTGATTCTGTTCCCAGCCATGCGTCCGCAAGCGCAATCTTAATCGGATACGCGATTGACGTTAAAAACCACCTTCGGGTGGTTTTTTTATGCCTGGATAAGGTGAAAAGAGAAAGATTAATAAATAATGCGAATGTTTTTTGGATCTGTATCTCAAGCTCATATGTAAGATGTGGCATTATCTAAATAGTCTTAACATTAAGACAGACACTCTGCGAGAGTCTCTATAATGTAACTAACCAGTGTCGCATTTTCGATGAGTGGGTGTGATTTGAATGGTCTAAGGGGCGAGATTGTTCCTTTTATATGTTTGCCATCCAGCCTTACTCACCGCTGGCGAAATCGCCGATAGCAGTGGCACAGTAGTAGAATAATAGTGATAAGGAATAGCGTCATGGGAAATCAATTCCGCATGGATTCCGTTCCGGGATCGTTAGTGGTCGTGGGAGGAACGTATGAGCCCTGGTTGTCAGTGCTGGAACAAGTTGGCTGGCGGTGTACCCAAGTCGCGGATTTAAGAAAAGCCGATAGCTTGTTCAACGAAACCGGACCTTGTATCGGTATTGTCGATTTAAGTCATGATGAGTTTAGTCTCAATGGCATTGCGAATTTGGTGAGTAATCATAAGCAGGTACGTTGGCTGGCCTTTATTCGTGAGTCACAGTTGAGCTCTGACACCATCTGTCAGTTTATCGTCAACTTCTGTATTGATTTTTTCACCGCCCCGATCCCTGATGCGCAATTGCTCAGCACCATAGGTCACCAATTAGGGATGCTCAAGCTTGAGCAAAAGGTGTGGCCTTACTACGGCAACAATAGTGATATGGGGCTGATTGGTGACTCTATTCCAGTCAAACGCCTACGCGATCAGATTAAACGCATCGGGCCTACCGATGTCAGCATTCTGATTTACGGTGAAAATGGCACGGGCAAAGAAACGGTGGCCAGAGCGGTACACAAGACCTCCTCAAGAGCCAACAAAGAGTTTGTTTCCGTCAATTGTCGAGCCATGTCTGAGAGTCGAATTGAAAGTGATCTGTTTGGTCTTCAACGTCATGACAGTGATGAGCCTTGTTTGCTGGAAAAAGCCCATGGTGGAACCGTGTTATTGAACGACATTCTCACTTTGCCCAAATCTCAGCAAGTGAACTTACTGAGATTCTTGCAAGAGGGGACGATAGAAACCAAAGAGGGCCCAAAAGAAGTCGATGTGAGGATTCTTGCGGCGAACTCAGCGGATATCGAGAAAGCTTTGATTGATGGAGACTTCAATGAGGAGCTTTATCATTACATCAATGTGCTGCGCATCAACGTTCCGAGTTTAAAAGAGCGTGCCGGAGACATTGCGATTTTGGCGCGTCATTTCTTGCAGGAGTACTCTAAGGAATACAACGCCCAAGCGCGCAGTTTTACTGAAGAGGCGTTGCGAGAGCTCACTCGTTACCATTGGCCTGGTAACGTGCGGGAGCTGATGAACCAGATTAAGCGCGTGGTGCTGATGTCCGACAGTGTGATGCTAGACGATCAGCAATTGGATCTCCCTAAACGCACCGACGGTAAACGAAGTTTGAAAAGTATCCGTGAGCGAAGTGAGCGCGATGCGCTGTTGTTGGTGCTTGAATCCCATTCGGGACAAGTGTCTATGGCGGCCAAAGAATTGGGTGTATCGCGTGCCACTATGTATCGTTTGTTAAACAAACATAACTTGATCAGTGACGCGACTGTTTAATTGATTGTTTTGTAAATAAAAAGCCATGCTTCGATTGCATGGCTTTTTGCTATTGGCTCAACAGGATCTGCCATCTATAAGATATTCGCAGTTTGAATATCTTATATTCAGGGAGAATAAAAACATGATTCAGTTGAAAAACGTGTTTTTAACTTTCCATTAATAAATCGGTTGATTAATCATCCTTGGTGGTTAGAATTTAACCATGAGCTCAACGCTCTACACACCCAACGGATTCTTTATTTTTGCTAGGAGGCGCACAATGACACATTTCATCATGACACCCGTGTTTACCCTTTGTGCCTCTGACGCCGTTAGCGCCGCGATGATCATGACAGATTGGTCTCACACCCTATCTATGTCTGATATCGCCCGAAAACCGGCCCGCACACAATAACGTATCCGTATCCTTTTTCTTTTAATTGGCTGCGGAAATGCAGCGAATTAAAAGTGATGGATCACACGACTCTTTCCTCATTTTTGCTTCCATGTGTTTCCCCAGCAACGTATAGACTGGAGATTTCTCATGAGTCATTCTGTATATCTAAAACTTGCTACCCTACTTGTTAAAGCGGACTTGAGCCGTGAAGAGCGAGCTTGGAAACGAAAAATCAGACGCAGTGCGCACCATATCCCATGGGAGAACGTGCACCTGCTAAGAGATATTGGTTTGGAAAGCGATGGTCGTCCGATTGGCCTGAGTGAACCTGCCCACGTCAAAGCCGAGCGCCGTATTCGTCACCTTCGTCGTGTGCTGAGTACGCGAATACCGACGTAACGTTAGGGGCTGGCGGTGATGACCGTCAGCCCCTAAAACTGAGCAAAAAACCGACCGTGAAGGTCGGTTTTTACGTTTGTACGCCAGTGTGGTGGATACGTCCTTATGGGCAAGGATTGGAATATTGAATGCCAATGGCTTGCAAGCCATCAAGCAGTTCAGGGCTTAAAGTGATATCGAGACTGTCAATATTGGATTTCAACTGTGTCAGGCTGGTGGCACCGATAATATTGGAGGCGACAAATGGTCTTTGATTGACGAAAGCCAATGCCATCTGCGCGGGATCCAGCCCATGTTCACGCGCCAGCGAGACGTACGCCTGTGTGGCGGCGATCCCTTGTGGTGTAAAGTAGCGCACAAAGCGTTCGTACAAGCTGCAACGGGCGCCTGTAGGTTTGGCACCATCAAGGTATTTACCACTCAAACAGCCAAAGGCGAGCGGGGAATAGGCCAGAAGTTGCACGCCTTCGAAATGGCTGATTTCAGAAAGACCGACTTCAAAGCTGCGATTAAGTAAATTGTAGGGGTTTTGAATCGAAACGATCCGTGGCAATTCATGCTTCTCTGCGAGTTTGAGTAGCGACATAACTCCCCAAGGAGTTTCGTTAGAGACGCCGATATAGCGTACTTTTCCTGCACGGACCGATTCCGCCAAGGCTTCTAGGGTTTCGATCAGGGTGACTTCCTGCTGCTGATCCGGATAAGGATAATTAAGCTGACCGAAACAGTTCGTCTGACGCTGAGGCCAGTGGATTTGATACAGGTCGACATAGTCTGTTTGCAAACGCTGCAAGCTATCATCAATGGCTTGGTGAATGTTACGCCAGTCGAGCCTCATGTTGTCACGGATATAAGGCACGCTACGTGGACCGGCGACTTTGGTCGCTAAAATGACTTTCTCACGCTTACCTGATTTTTTGAGCCAGTTGCCAATATAGGTTTCGGTTAACCCCTGGCTTTGCGCTTTGGGCGGTACCGGGTACATTTCGGCGGTATCAATAAAGTTGACGCCACGCTCTAAGGCATAATCTAGCTGACTGAATGCGTCTTGCTCTGTGTTCTGTTCACCAAAGGTCATGGTTCCAAGAGCAATCTGACTGACTTCGAGAGATGAGTGCGGTAACTTGTTGTATTGCATGAACCTTCCTAGTTTCCAGTGGAGATAACTCCAATATAGGGCAAGGTGTGGCTGGTGGATATAGGGTTTATTAACAATTTCGCAAAATTCTGCGTCTTGACTATCTTTAAGAGATCCAGGTTTTTAAGGGATGAAGGTGCGCGATGCAAAAAGTTCAGTTAGATAAATGGATCCACGGCGATCACAAAGAGAGTTATCAGCCGCCCAAGGTGTTCGTTATCGGATGTTCCGATGTATCGCAATACTTGTTAGCGGTGGAATACAAGCATAAGCTCGAACCCATCAGAGAAGGAGAAGAACCCCTTCATTTTGATTCGATAGAGCAGGTGAGAGAGGCGCTGTTGAAACTCGGTGTTGAGCGCGCCTACTTAAGATTGCACAACACCTATGATGAGTGTGGCTCGGGCAGTGGACCTCGTTTTCACGATGTGGCGTTGTCGCTCACGACGCATTGAGCTGGCGCTAAATAAAATGACGAGCGAGTATGTTGGCGGTAAATTGCGTACGCAAGTAAAAGCCGCGAGGTAGCGTCTTGATGCGTTTTCCTGTTGCGCCGTAGGCGTCGGTTGAGACTCGACTGTTGGCGGCTTTCGGTCTGATTTGCAGGACTTCACCGTGCTTAGCGGTAATGTGGCTGACTTGACCAAGTACGATCATCTCCATCAGCTCTTCCCAGTCCGCTTGCAGTTGACGTTCTTCTTCGACACTTGGCGACCACAAAAGCGGGGAGCCAACACGCCGCTCTGCTAGTGGAATTTCGCGCTCCCCCTCAACCGGCACCCACAGTACCCGTGATAACTTGTTTCTTACGTGGCTGTTTTCCCATGTTAAACCATGCACTCCCGTTAAGGGGGCGACACAAACAAAGGTGGTTTCCAGTGGCTTACCGCTATAACTGATGGGAATGGTCTTAAGTTCAATCCCGAGATGCTCAAAGTCTTGCTGTGGTTTGCTGCCTGCGGTTGCGCCTAAATGCCATTCCAGTAATTGACCGACCCAGCCTTTGTCACGCTGTAGATTTGCCGGCACCGTCATCTGGGCTTCCTGGGCGAGCTCTGCAAAAGTGAGCCCTGCGATTTGGCTAGCTCGTTCAAACAGTTCTTGCTCGGAGTGTGGGGCTGGTTTCATCAATACGATTCCTTAAGGTGGTGAGACATTGTATCGAATCCATTCGAGCGATGAAATCTTGCTTGGGATCCCAAGTGGTGAAAGATCCTACTAAATAAACTTATCCACAGAATTTCATCGACATTAAGCAATATTTTTAATATCTGGATCAATTAACAGGGGTTTTAGGGCTGTTTTAGGCTTGATTTCTGCGGTTGTTGTTATTTTACACCTTGTCTGTGTGGATAAAGTGTCCTGTGGTGGATCTTTAACCGATCTGTGTTGTGCGTTAAATATGTCAGATAAAAAGGGATTGGTAATAAGCTGTCTTCTTCTATTGTATTGTTTTTAAATGGTTTTTTTGCGTAACGTTCTTTCTGTTTTATTTTGCTAGGTGAGGCTTGGCGGGAAAATGATCAGTTGAACCGAGATTCTTCACATAGTTATACACAGAAAAGGTGAATAAATGTGGGCCATGTCTCACAACTGTGTGAATAACTGTAGGATTGACCGAAAAATATGCAGAGTAGGTGCGTGACGCCATAAATTGAGTGTGAGTCACAATAGGAAGTTTGCTCCGATTGGGGATATGTGGAAAAATCACTGTAATAAAAGATTTTACTAGAGGGTGGCCAGTGATAGATGGCGATGGTTACCGCTTAAATGTGGGAATTGTAATCTGTAACAACCATGGTCAGGTATTCTGGGCTAAACGATACGGACAACATTCTTGGCAGTTTCCTCAAGGGGGAATTGACGACGGTGAGACTCCCGAGCAAGCAATGTATCGGGAACTGTATGAAGAAGTGGGTTTAACAAAGAGTGATGTCACCATAGTGGCAACGAGTCGTCATTGGTTAAGGTATAAATTACCCAAACGGCTGGTTCGATGGGACTCAAAACCTGTTTGTATCGGGCAAAAACAGAAATGGTTCCTCCTGCGGCTAGATTGCGATGAAGCAAAGATCAATATGCAGCACGGGAGTTCCCCTGAATTTGATGGTTGGCGTTGGGTAAGTTATTGGTATCCGGTGCGACAAGTGGTTTCTTTCAAGCGTGATGTGTATCGCCGCGCAATGAAAGAGTTCGCCTCGATGGCAATGCCGTTCAAAGAACGCAGGACGAAAGGCAAACGTAAACACAAAAGAGGATAGACATGCTGTCTCAACTAAGGGAAATAGTTGAACAAGTTTCTAAGGTCGATGATGTGCATCAGGCCTTAGATGTATTGGTTAAGCAAACGTGCAACGCGATGAGTACGGAGTGTTGTACTGTCTATCTTGCAAATGAAGAAATGCAGCGCCTTGAGCTGATGGCGACTCAAGGTCTGCGCTTTAAAGGGGATAAAATTCATATCCGCTTTGAAGAGGGCTTGGTAGGTTTGGTCAAGCGCAGTGCTGAGCCGCTCAACCTCGCTGAAGCCTCCAAACACCCGGATTTCAAATACTTCTCCGAGCTGGGTGAAGAGATTTATCACAGCTTCCTTGGCACACCGATTATCCACCGTAAGCAAGTGTTGGGTGTTTTGGTGGTGCAGCAAAAGACGCCGCGTCAGTTTGACGAAATGGAGGAGTCCTTCCTTGTTACCCTAGCGGCGCAGCTTGCGGTGATTATTGCCCATGCTCAAACCCAAGGTCATTGGCGATTAGAGAAAAAGCAGCAAGCGATTCGAGGGCTGCCTGCCTCAAGTGGTGTGGCCATTGGTGAGTTCTGGTGGGACGATACTCAGCCAGAGTTATCTGAGGTCTACCCAGCCTCAACACTGGATATCGAACGAGAGCAAGAGTGGCTCTTACTGGCGATTGAAGAAGCGCTCGGCGATTTTCGTCGTATGCGTAAAAAGCTCGACAGTGAAATCAACAAAGACGCTTTAGCCATTTTTGACCTCTTTACTCATTTGCTTAACGATCCCATGTTGCGCAAAGATCTCAAGTCGCAAATCCAAAAAGGCGATAGAGCTGACTGGGCGCTGAGACAAGTGGTCGAGTCCTACTCGAACCGTTTTGCCCGTATGTCGGATCTCTATCTACGAGAAAGAGCGCAAGACATTCGCGAGCTAGGTCAACGCTTACTGTTTTTCTTGCACAATACCAACAAAGAGCAGCAATTGATTGAGCGCCCAATCATCCTCGTGGTGCGTGAACTGACCGCTTCTTTGCTCGCCTCTATCCCTAAAGATAAGTTACTGGCGGTGATTGCCTTAGAGGGCGCGGCGAACTCGCACGCCGCGATTTTGTCGCGTGCGCTCGGTATTCCGGCCGTGATGGGCGTAAACCTCAATCTCAAAGCGATCAATGGTAAGCAGGGGATTGTCGACGGTTACAGCGGTAAGATTCTGATTTCACCGAGTAAACAGTTACTGAGAGAGTATCGCGCGCTGGTCAACGAAGAGGCGGAGCTGTCTAACTTGGTCAATCAGACCATTCAAGCTCCGGCTTGCACTCAGGATGGTGAACGAGTGGAAGTGATGCTCAATGCTGGTCTGAGCGCAGACACCAACATTGCCATCAATCAGGGCGTTGATGGGGTTGGCCTCTATCGAACCGAAATTTCTTTTTTGCTTCAGCACCGTTTTCCTTCGGAAGAAGAGCAAACCCAGCAGTATCAAGCGGTACTCAATAGTTATCCAGACAAACGAGTGGTGATGCGCACGCTTGATATCGGCGGGGATAAAGCCTTACCCTATCTGCCGATTGAAGAGGACAATCCATTTCTTGGTTGGCGCGGTATCCGTTTTACCTTAGATCATCCCGATATTTTCTTGATGCAGATACGCGCGATGCTACGCGCGAGCACGACGCATCACAACTTAAGTATTTTGCTGCCTATGGTATCAGGGGCGCAGGAGTTGGATGATGCCATCACGCTGATTGAGCGGGCTTATCAAGAAGTCAAACTGCTCGATGAGCGACTGAGCATGCCGCAAATTGGCGTCATGATTGAAGTGCCTTCGATGATTTATCTGCTTCCGATGATTGCCGAGAAAGTCGATTTTGTCTCTATCGGGACGAACGACTTAACCCAATACCTGTTGGCGGTGGATCGCAATAATTCACGCGTGGCCGATGTCTATGAATCTATGCATCCATCGGTGGTGATGGCACTGGATCACATTCGCCGTACCTGCGATGAGTTAGGCATTCCGGTGTGCATCTGTGGTGAATTGGCGGGCGATCCGATCGGGGCGATGTTGATGGTGGGCTTGGGGTATCGAAGCCTGAGTATGAATACCTCGAATGTCGCTAAGATCAAATATCTCCTCAGACATACTCAGGTCGATGAACTGCAACATTTGGCGCAAAATGCGCTGTCACAAGCTTATGGAAAAGACATCTATGCTATGATGCAGGCCTTTTTTGAGCAGAAAGGTTTTGCCGGCTTTATTCGCGCAGGTAAACGATAGGATAGGCAGTGTTTGTAGTATTTCTTGGCTTATTGCTGGTACTCGGTGCCTTTGTCGGCATGATGGCGGGCTTACTTGGCATTGGCGGCGGTTTGATTGTCGTCCCCTCGTTGCTTTTCTTACTTCCATTGGCGGGGATTGATCCTGATATCGCCATGCACATGGCCCTCGCGACCTCGCTTGCATCGATTATCATCACTTCCGGCTCATCGGCCCTCAACCACTTTAAACTCGGTAATGTCGATATGTTCGTCATCAAGTGGCTGATGCCCGGTGTGGTGATTGGCGGCTTTCTTGGCGCGCACGTCGCAGAGTGGATACCGGCCGCTTACTTACCCAAAGTGTTTGGAGGCATTGTTCTGATGCTCTCTTTGCAAATGCTGTTTTCTCTCAAAGCGACTCAAACGAGAGAAATGCCAGGACACGCGGCAACGTTCTCGACGGGGATGGGGATTGGTGTGGTGTCGAGTCTGGCCGGGATCGGTGGTGGGTCATTGTCGGTACCGTTTCTCAATCGTCATGGGATTGAAATGAGAAAAGCGGTTGGTTCATCATCAGTCTGTGGCTGTGTATTGGCAATCTCGGGTATGTTGGGGTTTATTCTTAACGGCATGCAGGCACAAGCTCTGCCTGCGGGTAGCCTCGGCTATGTCTATTTACCGGCCTTAGTGGCGATCGCCTCCACCTCAATGTTGACCACTCGTTTTGGTGCGACATTAGCGACCAGTATGCCAACCACGAGGCTGAAAAAAATATTTGCACTGTTTTTAATGTTCGTTGCGGGAACTATGCTACTGTGACGCACTCTCAACTTCTATCTTGAACTTATTGAACACCACAAGAGAATCTCTCCTATGTCCCAGGGATATCTAGACTTTCCAAATATTGATCCGGTATTACTCTCCATTGGCCCACTCTCTATCCGTTGGTACGGCTTGATGTACTTGGTGGGATTTGCTTTTGCTCTTTGGCTAGCGAACCGCCGTGCAGATAAGCCCGGTAGTGGCTGGACAAGAGAGCAGGTGTCCGATTTGCTGTTTGCTGGTTTTCTCGGTGTGGTCATTGGTGGCCGAGTTGGCTACGTGCTTTTCTACAACTTTGACCTCTTCCTTCAAGACCCGCTCTATCTGTTTAAAGTATGGACCGGCGGTATGTCATTCCACGGTGGCCTGCTGGGTGTCATTAGCGCGATGTTCTGGTACGCGAAAAAGAACGGTCGAACCTTCTTCGGTGTGGCCGACTTCATCGCCCCGCTGGTGCCGTTTGGTCTCGGTATGGGCCGTTTAGGTAATTTTATGAACAGCGAGCTGTGGGGGCGTGTGACGGATGTGCCTTGGGCGTTTGTCTTCCCAAATGGTGGTCCACTGCCGCGTCACCCGTCTCAGTTATACGAAATGCTGCTCGAAGGCATAGTGCTGTTCTTTATTCTCAACTGGTTTATTAAAAAGCCGCGTCCGCTTGGCGCTGTATCAGGGCTCTTCCTTGCAGGTTATGGTACCTTCCGTTTCTTGGTCGAGTATGTACGTGAGCCTGATGCGCATTTGGGCCTCTTTGGCGGGTTTATCTCTATGGGGCAAATCTTGTCTCTACCAATGGTGATCATTGGTGCCTTGATGGTCGCTTGGGCATATCGACGTGGGCTTTATAAAGATGAATTACCACAACAAACGAAGTAAGGATTGGCTGTGAAACAGTATTTAGATCTTTGTCAGCGCATCGTTGACCAAGGAGAATGGGTAGAAAATGAGCGCACGGGCAAGCGTTGCCTAACGGTGATCAATGCCGATCTCACTTATGATGTGGCGCAAAATGAATTCCCACTCGTGACCACTCGTAAGAGCTTTTGGAAAGCCGCTGTGGCAGAACTGCTTGGATACATCCGAGGGTATGACAATGCCGCTGATTTTCGTCAGTTAGGCACAAAAACTTGGGATGCCAATGCCAACCTAAATACCGCTTGGCTTGAGAACCCTTACCGCAAAGGTGACGATGACATGGGACGCGTCTACGGCGTTCAAGGTCGAGCTTGGGCCAAACCCGATGGCGGTCATATTGATCAGCTGCGAAAAATTGTCGATGACCTGACTCGAGGCGTGGATGATCGCGGTGAAATCCTCAATTTCTATAACCCGGGTGAGTTTCACATGGGCTGCTTACGCCCGTGCATGTACAGCCACCATTTCTCTCTGCTTGGGGATACCTTGTACCTCAACAGCACACAGCGTTCGTGTGATGTGCCGTTGGGCCTGAATTTTAATATGGTTCAAGTGTATGTCTTCTTGGCGATCATGGCGCAAATTACGGGCAAGAAAGCCGGACAAGCCTACCACAAGATTGTCAATGCACACATCTACGAAGACCAGTTAGCCCTAATGCGAGATGTTCAGTTGAAGCGTGAACCTTTGGCCGCGCCCACGTTCCACATCAACCCAGAGATCAAAACCTTGGAAGATTTGGAAACTTGGGTCACCTTGGATGACTTTTGGGTGGAAGGGTATGAGCACCATGACCCAATCCACTATCCGTTTTCAGTATAATATCTATTTTCAGTGCAATAGCTATTCGCACTGCAATGACTAACAAGAAACCAGCGTACTCGCTGGTTTTTTTGTATAAAAAAAGCCCTCAACCGAGGTTGAGGGCTTAGTATGCGATGGCAAGTGTGTTTAGGTTGTCAGTGCAAGGATCGCGCCTGGTAGGACTAAAAATACTGTCACCAAATAGGCGGCGACGACCGCTTTGTTCTTCACCGCCATGTCTGAAATCATGTCGGCGGCTTTGACCGGTAGCTCACGTAAGAACGGAATACCGAAGATGAACACGGTGGCCAATACGTTAAATGCGAGGTGCACCAAGGCAATCTGCAGTGCAAAAACCGCGAACTCACCCGAGGCTGCCGTTGCAGCAAGCAAGGCTGTGATACAAGTACCGATGTTCGCACCCAGAGTGAATGGGTAGACGTCACGGACTTTCAACACGCCAGAGCCTACAAGCGGTACCATCAAGCTGGTCGTAGTAGATGAAGATTGAACCAGTACGGTCACTACAGAGCCAGACACGATGCCGTGGATAGGACCACGACCGATAGCGCTCTTCAAAATCTCACGAGCACGGCCAACCATTAAGCTCTTCATCAATTTACCCATAACGGTAATGGCAACGAAGATGGTCGCAATGCCTAGAACAATCAATAGCACCCCACCCATGGTGTCGCCAAAGGTTGCCAACGGCTCCTTGACGGCATTCACAACAGGCTTAGTGATAGGTTTGATGAAGTTCAAGCCTTTCATGCTCATGTCGCCCGTTGCAAGGAACGGAGAGACCAACCAGTGGGAGATTTTCGCAAGAATGCCAAACATCATTTCCAACGGCAGGAATATCGCAACGGCAAGCAGATTGAAGAAGTCATGAATCGTGGCACTGGCGAATGCACGTTTGAACTCTTCTTTATTGCGAATGTGACCAAGAGAGACCAAGGTGTTGGTGACTGTTGTACCAATGTTGGCACCCATGATCATTGGAATGGCGGTCTCAACAGGCAAACCACCTGCCACCAAACCGACAATAATAGAGGTGACGGTACTTGAGGATTGGATCAAGGCGGTGGCCGTCAAGCCAATCATTAATCCAGCAATAGGGTGTGACGCAAATTCAAATAGGACTTTAGCTTGATCGCCGGTTGCCCATTTAAAGCCGCTACCTACCATAGAAACAGCAAGTAGTAGTAGGTATAACATGAATGCCAAGTTAGCCCAGCGTAACCAGCGAGTCGTACTCGAGATTGGTGCTGCTGTAGTAGTAGCTTGGTTCATAATTTTCTCCGTGGACCGTTTAATACTTATTGGTCGGTTGTTGAAATTGAGGCTGATGTTAGAGAGGAAATATTTCAGTAATATTACATTTCTATGTAATGCGGTCTTTTTTGAGGGATAGCGAGGCTTATCGGTGTAATCCTTACGTTACGATTAGATTAAATTATTGAAAATTATTAATTATTTTTGCATTGATAAAACTGTGCACGAGCGCATTTTTTGACAAAAATTCAGCTGATCGGCTTTTTCTCGTCAGCTTTATGACAGAAGAGTGTCATAAAGTCATTATTAAATTTCGGTATTAGTAGTGAAAATTTAGTGATTGTTCGGTTTTGACGAGTTATTGTTGTCATCAACGAGTTTTGATATAACCCTTATCTATTGTGCGCTTATTGAAGTTGTTTCCCCTATGTCTCATTTGAACTATAACCACCTCTACTATTTTTGGATGGTGTGCAAACAAGGCTCAGTGACGAAAGCTGCAGATGCCTTGTTTTTAACGCCGCAAACGGTCACCGGCCAGATCAAAGCGTTAGAAGAGCGCATGGATGGAAAGTTGACTAAGCGCAACGGACGCAGCATCGAGCCCACTGAACTGGGCCAATTGGTCTATAAGTATGCGGACAGAATGTTTGGTCTAAGCTATGAGATGTTGGATATCGTCAATTACAGCCAACGTTCCAACCTGCTGTTTGATGTGGGAGTAGCGGATGCGCTCTCAAAGCGTTTGGTTAGCAAGATCCTGATGACCACGGTGCCGCAGGACAACAGTATTCATTTACGCTGCTTTGAATCGACGCATGAAATGTTGCTTGAGCAATTGTCGCAGCACAAGTTGGATATGATTTTGTCTGATTGCCCGGTGGACTCAAGTCAAAGTCCAGGTCTGTACAGTAAAAAGTTGGGTGAGTCCAAGATGAGCTTTTTCTGCAGTGGCCAAGTGGCTGGGGCGAGTTTTCCCAGTGTGTTAGAGCATCGAAAACTGCTGATCCCCGGTAGTCGCACGGCAATGGGGCGCAAAGTGCTGCAATGGTTTGATCGTCAGGGTTTACAACCGAATATTTTGGGCGAGTTTGATGACGCTGCGCTCATGAAGGCGTTTGCTCGTTATCATCAAGACGTGATCTTTTTGGCGCCTTCTTTATATGTCTCGGAAGTGGATAGCGATCTGCCGCTGCAACACATCGGCGATATTGAGGAGCTAAAAGAAGAGTACTACGTGATATTTGCTGAGCGAATGATTCAACATCCAGCGGTGAAAAATGTGTGTGACGCAGATTTCAATTCTTTGTTTAATTTATAACCTTACCTAAATGAGAATAGATTACTGTTCTTATTTAGATTACTATCAGCAGCCTGCGGCAAATAGGCCGAAACAGCGATAAAAGAGTATCACGTGCGGGAAGTGAGGGCTTCTTTGCTCATCGGGTTTAGGGGTAGGTAGTGATGAATCTGGAAGAGATGGAAAAGAACTCTGCTCAAGCAGTTGTCTTACTCAAAGCGATGGCGAACGAAAGACGTTTGCAGATTTTGTGTCTTTTGCATAACCAAGAGCTGTCGGTTGGGGAGCTATCCGCGCAGTTGCAGCTAAGTCAGTCTGCGTTATCTCAGCACTTAGCGTGGCTACGTCGTGATGAACTCGTGGTGACGCGCAAAGAAGCGCAGACGGTGTATTACACTCTTCACAGCGAAGAAGTGAAGAAGATGATCGAGCTGTTGCACCATCTTTACTGTTCTTGATGCATGGCTTACCACAAGAACTGGTGTAAGGTTCGACAAATTTCAGATATAAAAAAACCGGCAATAGCCGGTTTTTTCTTCACTGGGAAATCAGAGTTCTATTATAGAGCTTTGATTGCAGCAGCGAAACGAGACTTATGACGAGCAGCTTTATTCTTGTGAATAAGGCCTTTAGTTGCCATGCGGTCTAGGATTGGTGTAACTGCAGCAAATGCTTCAGTTGCAGCAGCTTTGTCGCCTGCTTCGATAGCAGCAACAGTTTTCTTCATGTAAGTGCGCATCATAGAACGACGGCTAGCGTTGTGCTGGCGACGTTTCTCAGCTTGGATAGCGCGCTTCTTAGCAGATTTACTATTTGCCAAGGGTCTAACTCCCAAAAACTTTAGTTCGGTGACAATTTAAGGGCGAGGAATATCCCTCATTTGCGCCTAAATGTCAAATGATTTGTGCAAAAACCCATCGCAGCCAAACAAATTTTGGATTAGAAAGGTCTTCACGGTTAAGATGGCGGGGATTCTATCAGTATTTTTTTTTCAATGCTAATACTAATCTGCTCTCAATGAGTTATTCCCTAATAACCCAAGCACTGAATTGTTAGTATGAGCGAGTTCTTGAGGTAGTCGTGAGTAAACGTCTCTTAAAATCAGGCATGATTGTCAGTGCTATGACATTGATTTCTCGAGTGTTGGGCCTTGTACGTGACGTAGTGGTCGCAAACTTGATGGGGGCAGGAGCGAGTGCGGATGTCTTCTTCTTCGCCAATAAAATTCCCAACTTTTTACGCCGACTCTTTGCTGAGGGCGCATTTTCTCAAGCCTTTGTACCGGTATTGACCGAATATCACGCCAGTGGTGATGAGGAGAAAACCCGTCAACTGATTGCTCGCGCGGCCGGAACGCTCGGCGTCATTGTTTCCATTGTCACACTGCTCGGTGTGTTGGGCTCGGGTGTTGTCACGGCTCTGTTTGGTTTTGGCTGGTTTCTTGATTGGCTGAGTGGCGGACCATCGGCGGAAAAATTTGAGCTGGCCAGTCTGATGCTCAAAATTACCTTTCCTTATTTATGGTTCATCACCTTTGTTGCGCTGTCTGGCGCGATCCTCAATACGCTCGGTAAGTTTGCGGTCTCCTCTTTTACCCCGGTGTTTCTCAATGTGATGATCATCGCTTCGGCGTGGTGGATCGCCCCTCAATTGGCGCAGCCTGAAATTGGCCTGGCGATTGGGGTGTTCTTGGGCGGTCTAGTCCAGTTTCTTTTTCAACTGCCGTTTCTTATTAAAGCCGGTGTGATGGTCAAGCCCAAGTGGGGATGGCGTGATCCCGGGGTCGTGAAAATTCGCACCCTGATGATCCCTGCGCTCTTTGGGGTATCGGTCAGTCAAATCAACTTGTTGTTTGATACCTTTATTGCCAGTTTTCTTCAAACAGGCTCGATCAGTTGGCTTTACTATTCGGATCGATTGCTGGAATTTCCTCTCGGCCTGTTTGGCATTGCCATTGCGACCGTTATTTTGCCGGCGCTATCTCGCAAACACGTTGACGAGCAGCGTGAAGGGTTTGCCCACACCATGGATTGGGGGGTAAGAATGGTCACGCTACTTGGGATCCCGGCAATGCTAGGGTTGATGGTGCTGGCCAAACCGATGCTGATGGTGCTGTTTATGCGCGGTGAGTTTTCGGCGCAAGACGTCCAGTTCGCCTCGCTGTCGCTGGTGGCGTATGCATCAGGGTTGCTGAACTTCATGCTTATCAAGGTGTTAGCTCCTGGTTACTACTCGCGTCAAGATACCAAAACGCCGGTCAAATACGGCATCATCGCCATGGTCTCCAACATGGTGTTTAACGCCATTTTTGCTTGGCTTTATGGTTATGTGGGCCTTGCTATGGCGACCGCGCTCTCTGCGTTTGTCAATATGGCGCTGCTCTACCGAGGCTTGCATCGCGCGGGGGTCTATCAATTGACCAGTAGAACGTGGTGGTTTGTTGGCAAGCTTATCGTTGCCGGCGGTTTGATGGTCGCGGCGATAAGCTCACAACTGGAAAGCATGTCGGTGTGGCTGGAGTGGAGTCTTAGTGACAGAGTGGTGTCACTGGCGTTGTTAATCGGTCTTGGCGCAGGGGTTTACCTATTGTCACTACTGGTGATGGGCGTGCGAGCAAAAGATTTAAAAGCAGCGACAGAGTAACGCGGATTAGTATATAATCCGTCAGTTTCACGCTTTAGTAATCACAAATACACAGGTTTTATCAACGTCCAATGGAATTAATTCGAGGGATTCATAACATCAAAGCCCAGCATTATGGGTGTGTGTTGACGATAGGAAACTTCGACGGCGTACATTTAGGCCATCAGGCTGTGCTGCGTCAAGTGTCACAACAATCGAGCATGCTAGGCTTGCCGTCAACCGTGATGACTTTTGACCCGCAACCATTGGAGTTGTTTGCCAAGCACAATGCGCCAGCGCGTTTAACGCGTCTGCGTGACAAATTTGTCCAGTTAAGCAAATTGGGCCTTGAGCGACTGCTATGCGTGAACTTTAATCAAGAGTTTGCCAACCTGACGGCTGACGAGTTTATTAGCGACTTGTTGGTCAAGCGTTTGGGTGTTAAGTTTCTGGTCGTAGGCGATGATTTTTGCTTCGGTCGCGGGCGTCTTGGTAACTTTGAGATGCTGAAACAAGCGGGTAAAACCCTCGGTTTTGAAGTGGTGAGTACGCAAAGCTTTTGTCTGCAAACCGACCGTGTCAGCAGCACCTTGATTCGTGATGCGCTTGCCAAAGATGACTTAGCGCTTGCCGCGACGATGCTTGGACGCGATTACAGTATTAGTGGGCGTGTATCCCACGGCCGAAAATTGGGAAGAACGATAGGCTTTCCTACCGCAAATATCCCTTTGAAACGTTGCGTATCGCCGGTCTCTGGCGTGTACGTCGTTGAGGCGCTAGGTCTAGGCCCACAGCCGATTGGCGGCGTGGCCAACATAGGCAATCGCCCGACCGTCAACGGAGTTCGGCAACAACTCGAAGTGCATTTATTCGACTTTCAAGCCAACTTGTATGGCAAACAGTTAGAAATCGTACTTTTACATAAGCTGCGCAATGAGCATAAATTTGAGTCATTCGACGCTTTAAAACAACAAATTGAATTCGATGCTGAGGCAGCAAGGGTGTGGCTGCCTCAGCACAACCGCTAAACGGTTTAGTCCACCGTTTGGCCTAATGTCTAACTTTCGCCCAACACAACGGAATTAAGAATCGATGAGTGAGTATAAAGATACCCTGAACCTTCCTGAAACAGGGTTTCCAATGCGCGGCAACCTGGCGAACCGTGAGCCAGAAATGCTCGAGCGTTGGTATAAAGAAGACCTTTACGGTGAAATCCGTAAAGCGAAGAAAGGCAAAAAATCTTTCGTTCTACACGATGGCCCTCCATACGCCAACGGTGACATTCATATTGGTCACGCACTAAACAAGATTCTTAAAGACATTATTATTAAATCGAAGACGCTTTCCGGCTTCGATGCGCCTTATATCCCTGGCTGGGACTGCCACGGTCTACCCATTGAATTGATGGTAGAAAAGAAAGTGGGTAAGCCTGGGCAAAAAGTATCGGCGGCAGAGTTCCGTGACAAGTGTCGTCAATACGCACAGGGCCAAGTAGAAGGTCAAAAAGAGAGCTTTAAGCGCTTAGGCATCATGGGTGAGTGGGACAAACCATACCGCACCATGGACTTTGCGACAGAAGCAAACATCATTCGCGCGTTGGGTAAGATCGCCGACAACGGCCATCTGCTAAAAGGCTTTAAACCGGTTCACTGGTGTACAGACTGTGGCAGTGCGCTCGCGGAAGCAGAAGTGGAATACAAAGACAAAGTCTCTCCTTCTATTGACGTGCGCTTTAAAGCGGCGGATGAAGCTGCACTGCTGTCGAAGTTTAACCTCAATGAAGGCCACGAAGGCGAAGGTGAGATTTCGATTGTTATTTGGACGACCACGCCGTGGACGTTGCCGGCGAACCGCGCGGTGTGTCTACGTGACGATCTAGAGTATGTCCTTATTCAAGTTGAAGGCGAAACAAAAGAGCGCATCATCGTCGCTGCTGAATTGGCGAAAGACGTGATGGACCGTGCTGGTATCGAGCATTTCCACAACCTAGGCTTTGCGAAAGGTGCGGATCTTGAACTGACTCAATTCCAACATCCGTTCTACGATTTCACTGTGCCAGCTATCCTTGGCGATCACGTGACCACTGAGTCGGGTACGGGTGTGGTACACACTGCGCCTGGCCACGGTCAAGAAGACTTCGCTGTGGGTAACAAGTACAACCTAGAAGTGGCAAACCCAGTAGGTTCAAACGGTGTTTACCTACCGGACACCGAGCTTTTTGCCGGCCAACACGTCTTCAAAGCGAACGATGCCGTGGTGGAAACGCTGAAAGAGAAAGGCGCACTTCTTCATCACCATGCTTACGAGCACAGTTACCCACACTGCTGGCGTCATAAAACGCCCATCATCTTCCGCGCAACTCCACAGTGGTTTGTGTCGATGGATCAAGCAGGTCTGCGTGCTAAAGCGCTGGAATCCATCAAGGGTGTTGAGTGGATGCCAGAGTGGGGGCAAAGCCGTATTGAAGGCATGATTGAAGGTCGTCCGGAGTGGTGTATCTCTCGTCAACGTACTTGGGGTGTGCCTATCGCTCTGTTTGTACATAAAGAGACCGCAGAGCTTCATCCAAATTCGATTGAACTGGTTGAGAAAGTCGCTCAGCTTGTTGAACAGAAAGGCATTCAGGCTTGGTGGGATCTGGAGATTTCAGAGCTACTTGGCGAAGAAGCAGATCACTACGAAAAAGTACTGGATACGCTAGACGTATGGTTCGACTCTGGTGTCACGCACTACTCAGTGGTTGATGCCCGTGAAGAGTACAACGGCAACAGTGCAGACCTTTACCTTGAAGGTTCAGACCAGCACCGTGGTTGGTTCCAGTCTTCACTGATTTCATCGATTGCGATGAAAGGCGAAGCGCCATACAAACAAGTATTGACGCACGGTTTCGTGGTTGACGGCCAAGGCCGTAAAATGTCGAAATCCATCGGTAACGTTGTGGCACCGAAAGATGTGACCAACAAACTGGGTGCAGATATTCTGCGTCTGTGGGTCGCATCGACAGATTACACGGGTGAAGTGGCGGTTTCAGACGAAATTCTAAAACGCTCGGCGGATGCTTACCGTCGTATTCGTAACACCGCGCGTTTCTTTTTAGCGAACCTCAGTGGCTTTAACCCAGCGACAGACATTGTGCCAGCAGAAGAGATGGTGGCACTGGACCGTTGGGCTGTGGGTCGCGCATTGGCGGCGCAAGAAGAGATTGTCAAAGCGTACGGCGAGTACAACACGCACGCGGTGACACAGCGTCTGATGCAGTTCTGTTCTATCGAGATGGGTTCATTCTACCTAGACGTGATTAAAGACCGTCAATACACGGCGAAACGTGGTGGTCACGCTCAACGCAGCTGTCAGACGGCGCTGTACTACATCGTCGAAGCCTTGGTTCGTTGGATGGCACCGATCATGTCATTCACTGCCGATGAAATTTGGAATGAAATGCCAAGTGCTTTGCCAAGCGGTGAGTCACGCGACAAGTTCGTCTTTACCGGCGAATGGTTTGATGGCCTGTTTGGTCTTGCACAAGGTGAAGAGCTCAACAACGCGTTTTGGGCGGACATTCAAGCCGTTCGTGGTAGCGTGAACAAGCTGCTTGAAGATGCACGTAAAGAGAAAACCATCGGTGGTTCATTACAAGCGGAAGTTACGCTGTTCGCAGACGACGCGTTAGCCGCGAAAATCAATAAGCTGGAAGATGAACTTCGATTCGTACTCCTGACCTCTGCTGCTGTAGTGAAACCACTGAGCGAGAAAAGCGATGCGGCGCAAGCAACAGAGCTGGATGGTTTGTTCGTTGAAGTGCATGCCACTGATGCGAAGAAGTGCGATCGCTGTTGGCACCACACGCCAGACGTGGGCACGATTGCGGGTCACGAAGCCATTTGTGGTCGCTGTGTCTCCAACGTAGAAGGCGATGGTGAAACGCGTAAATTCGCGTAATTCATTGAACTTTAAGTCAAATAAACAGCCCCAGTATACACTGGGGCTGTTTTTAGGTAAGAGCATGAGTGAGCACGCATTGACATTAAAACAATCCGGCCTGCGCTGGCTGTGGTTGGCATTGGTGATTTTTGTCGCAGACATTGCGATTAAATTGTTGGTGATGGATAACATGGGGTATGGCTGGGCAAATCGTATCGAAGTCTTACCCTTCTTCAATCTTCTTTACGTTCACAATTATGGCGCGGCATTCAGTTTCTTGAGTGATCAGGCTGGCTGGCAGCGCTGGTTCTTTACTGCGATCGCTGTGATAGTGACGGGGCTACTTAGCTACTGGATGAGCAAACTGCCGAGCACAGAAAAGTGGAACAACATCGCCTACGCGCTGATTATTGGCGGCGCGGTGGGGAACGTTTTTGATCGTGTAGTCCACGGCTTTGTGGTCGATTATCTCGATTTCTTCTGGGGTAATTACCATTGGCCTGCGTTCAACCTGGCAGACAGTGCCATTTGCATTGGCGCCGCGATGATCATTTTGGACGGTTTTCGGAGCAAAAAGAGCTAAGCATGAGTCGTAAAGATCTGTGACATCAATAACCTTAGGCGTCGTCCGTTGATTCGAGCGGCGCTTTTTACTATAACTGGACGCAGAGCTAGGAACTGGACGCAGAACGAGAAAAGTGGTCGCAGAGTGAGACCGAAGAATGACAATAACAAGGAAGCCGTAACGTGATGACAATCGCCCAAGACAGCGCAGTAACGCTGCACTTTACCATCAAGATGAAAGATGGCTCTGTTGCCGACAGTACCCACAACATGGGTAAGCCCGCCAAGTTAGTGATTGGTGATGGCAGTTTGAGTGATAATTTTGAGCAATGTTTGCTTGGTCTCAAGCAAGGGGACAGCAAATCGATAGAGCTCGCCGCCGGCGATGCGTTTGGCGTGCCCAATCCAGATAACATTCATCACATGGACCGAACCAAATTCGTCGGCGATGCCGAAGTTGAAGTGGGCACCATCATGGCATTTTCAGGCCCAGATGGCATGGAAATCCCCGGCATTATCACTGAAATCGCGGGCGACTCCGTCACGGTAGATTTTAACCACCCATTAGCTGGGCAAGATGTGACTTTTGAAGTTGAAATTTTATCAGTAGAATAACCGCCCAATTGAAGACGATGACTCGATGAGCAATGAAATGAAAATTCTGTTAGCGAACCCCCGTGGCTTTTGTGCTGGTGTTGATCGCGCAATCAGCATAGTTGAGCGTGCATTGGAGATGTATCAACCGCCAATCTACGTTCGCCATGAAGTGGTACACAACCGATTTGTGGTTGAAGGCTTAAAGCAACGTGGGGCCGTCTTCGTTGAAGAGCTGAGTGAAGTGCCTGACGACAACATCGTCATCTTCTCCGCTCACGGCGTGTCGCAAGCGGTACGCAAAGAGGCCAAAGAACGTGCTCTGACTGTGTTTGATGCCACCTGTCCTTTGGTGACAAAAGTCCATATGGAAGTGGCGAGAGCGAGCCGCAAGAACATGGAAGTGGTGCTCATCGGCCACGCCGGTCACCCTGAAGTGGAAGGCACCATGGGCCAGTATGCCAGTCAAACAGGGGGTATGTACCTAGTTGAGACCCCAAGTGATGTGATGGCGTTGAAGGCGAAAGTCAAAGACCCTTCGCATCTTCACTATGTCAGCCAAACCACCTTATCGGTGGATGAAACCGCCGATGTGATTGATGAGCTGCGTCGCGTGTTTCCCGATATTCAAGGGCCGCGCAAAGACGACATCTGCTACGCAACCCAGAACCGCCAAGATGCGGTGCGTGAAATGGCACAAGATGTCGATGTGGTGATTGTTGTCGGCTCGAAAAACTCCTCGAACTCCACTCGCCTCAAAGAGTTGGCGGAAAAGCTGGGTACCCCTGGTTACTTGACCGATTGCCCTGAAGATGTGCAGCCGCAATGGTTAGAAGGTAAAGCGAAAGTCGGCGTCACGGCCGGGGCATCAGCCCCTGAAGAGTTGGTGAACCAAATCCTTGAGCGGATTAAGGCCCTTGGCGGCGCAAAAGAGATCGAAGAGATCCAAGGCCGTGAAGAGAACATGTTCTTTGAAGTGCCGAAAGAGTTGCAGATCAAACAAGTTGATTAAGGCAACGGACGGCTCTCGCGCTAGTCAAATCACCTGCAAAATAATTAAGGCTCCCAATGGGAGCCTTTTCTTTGGCTGGCCATTCAGACCAGCAGTGCGAAGCGAAGGTGGATTGAATTAGGCAGTCTTGGTGACGGTTTGCGGCGTTTCTTCATCCGCAAGCTCAGATTCCCCTTTTCCTTTTGAGGTTTTAATCACGTACACGGTCACGGCCAGTGCGAATAGGATACCCGCAATGGTAGAGACTTGAATCGGCAGACCAAAGCCTAGCGTACTGTTGTTTAAGATAAAGGTGACACATACCGTGGTCATGAAGACCGCTGGTACTGTGGTAATCCAGTGCAGTTTGTTGTGACGAAGCAGATACGCCGACGCTGTCCAAAGCATCATCACCGCAGTGGTTTGGTTTGCAAAACCGAAGTAGCGCCAGATGATACCGAAGTCTACTTGAGTCAACACGCCACCAATCACGAACAGAGGCAAGGCCATCAGTAGGCGGTTGCGTAGTGTTTTCTGTTCCATGTTGAAGTACTCAGCCAAGATCAGACGGCTCGAACGAAACGCAGTGTCACCGGAAGTGATAGGCAGAATCACCACACCTAGGAAGGCGATGATGCCACCAAAGACGCCAAGCAGACCAAAAGAGGCGCTGTAGACAACGTTACCTGGGCCACCGTTTTTCACTGCTTCTGACAGTGACTCTAGCGAACCGAAGAATGAAAGCGCAATCGCACACCAGATGAGGGCAATCACACCTTCACCGATCATGGCTCCGTAGAAAACAAAGCGACCGTTTCTCTCGTTTTCCATACAACGTGCCATCAGTGGTGACTGAGTGGCGTGGAAACCTGAAATAGCGCCGCATGCGATGGTGATAAACAGTGCAGGCCAGAGCGGCATGTCATTCGGGTTGAGGTTGCTAAGCATGTCAGAGACTTGGAAATCACCCATGACGGTGTGCTCGCTAGAGAAGGCGATTGCTGTCATGAGACCGACAGACATAAAGATAAGCAGCGCGCCGAACAGTGGGTAGAAACGACCAATGATCTTATCGACCGGAACGATAGTCGCGATGATGTAGTAGGCGAAAATCGCAATCACCATGGTCGTCATGCTGACGCTGAGGCTGGTTTGGTCGTTGATCAAATTGGTGATCATACCGGCTGGCGCAGAAACGAAGACCACACCTACAAGCAGCAATAAGACAATGGCAAAAATGTTCATGAAATGTTTGGCGCCATTACCTAGGTAGCGACCGGTAATCGTCGGTACGGAAGCACCGCCATTACGAATCGACAGCATACCTGAGAAGTAGTCATGGACAGCGCCGGCGAAGATACAACCGATGACAATCCACAGCATCGCAGCCGGGCCGTACAGCGCGCCCATGATCGGACCAAAAATCGGGCCGACACCAGCGATATTAAGAAGTTGGACTAGATAAACTTTAGGGGTGGACATGGCCACATAGTCGACACCGTCCGCTTTGGTATGGGCTGGCGTCTGACGCTTTTCATTGATTCCGAATACTTTTTCGACGAAAGTGCCGTAGATAAAGTACCCGCCGATGAGTGCGGCGACACAGGTTAAAAACCACAACATAGCTCGTTCCTTAGTGTTAGTTTTATTGATACACCCTGTATGTTACTCCGCTGTTTGGCGAGTTTCGTGTGCTGGTTAGGTCAGTGGTTGTTTGGTGAGTTAAGTGGTCTGTATGGGTAATGAGTGGTTTTTTCGCGGCGGGAGTGGCTATTTATCGGCTTTAGTGGTGTAGTAGGTGTGTCTAGCTACTAATAATCAATCATCAAAAAGAACAATCAATCATCAAAAAGGATATCGAGTGAGAATCGGACTGACGACGCTTTTCAGTGTCACTTCATTCAGTGCTATCGCGCTACTCATTGGTTGCAGTGCGTCTGTGGAACAGCTTGCCCAGCAGGGCGATTGGTATGAAATCGGCTATCAAGATGGTGTGCGAGGGAATAGCCAACGCACGCTCAAAGAGCTGTCTAGCTTGGGCGTCGTTAAACAGCACGATTACGATCAAGGCTATGGCGAGGGTGTACAAGAGTACTGTAACCCCAATTTTGCTTACCAGATTGGATTATCAGGCCAATATTACCAAGGTGCCTGTGAAGGCACCGAGTTTGCCCAGCAGTTTCGCATGGAGTGGAAGAGAGGCTGGGACGAATACAATAATTGATGATGGATAAGCAAGGCTCATCCACGATCGAGTGCACCGAGTTTACTCTTACATTCAATAATCCTTTACTGAATCGCCCTTTACTGAATAACCCTGCGCGCTACTGGTGTTTCTCGACGGCCGCGCGCAGAAAGCCTTGTTGGTGATGCAACTGCTCACGAGCCTCTTGAATACCCAGCCCAGTTAGAATCATTAAAATGGCCAGTTTGACATCAAATTCGGTCTCTTCGAGCGTACTTGTGGCCTGTGCTTTATCACAATCTGTCGCTTGCATGACGATGCGTGTCGCTCGCGCTAGCAACTTCTTGTTGGTGGCTTTTACGTCTACCATCAAATTCTGATAGCTTTTTCCAAGTCGGATCATACTGGCGGTGGTCAGCATATTGAGCACCAGCTTTTGCGCCGTGCCGGATTTCAGGCGCGTTGAACCCGTCAGCGCTTCTGGCCCCACGACTGGGCTTATCGCAATCTCTGCGATCTCTGCGATGGGGGAGTCAGGATTGCAAGAGAGTGCAACGGTCGTTGCGCCTAACTCATTGGCGTAGCTCAGCGCTCCAATGACGTAAGGTGTGCGACCACTGGCAGCAATGCCCACCACCACATCATCTGGAGTTAAGTTGAGGGATTGCAAGTCACTCTTGCCAAGCTGCGGGTCATCTTCCGCACCTTCTTTGGCTTTAAACATGGCGTCTTGGCCGCCTGCAATTAAGCCGATCACCATCTGATCCGATACGCCAAAGGTGGGTGGGCATTCGGAGGCATCAAGCACACCAAGGCGGCCACTGGTACCCGCGCCCAAATAGATCAATCGGCCGCCGACTTGAAACGCCTCGACGATTTTGTCGACCGCTTGAGCCACCTCGGGCAGCACTTTCTCCACGGCAAGCGGTACGCTCTTATCTTGTTGGTTTAAGCGTTTGACGATTTCAATCGACGGTTGCAGGTCAATGTCCATGGTGTCAGGGTTGCGCCCTTCAGACACAAGATGAGACAAGGCGGCAATCAAAGCATCGTTAGTCATAGTGTTCCTATTTTTCTGCCCAGTACATCACGCCAAGCGAGGCTGAGCGCTGAGCACCGGTGACATCGGGTAAATTACTCGGTAATCCATGTAGGCGGCGATAGGCTAGCCAAGCAAACGCCATCGCTTCCATATTATCACTGTCGACCCCTTTATCGCTTGTGGAGCACACTTGCCATTGTGGCAATAAGGCGGCCAGTCTGCGCATCAACAGCGGATTGCGAACACCGCCGCCGCACACCAGCAACTCAGGATGGGGGCCTTCTGCGTATCGTGTGACTTCATTGGCAATGCTAACGGCGGTGAACTCACACAACGTACGCTGCACGTCTTCGGTGGGCAGTGAAAAAGGAGTGAGTTGTGCCATCAGCCAAGGCAGGTTGTAATGTTCTCGCCCGGTACTTTTCGGGGCAGGTTGGGTGAGGTAGGGATCGGTTAGTAAAGCGTCAAGTAAAGGGGGATGTACCTGACCTTGCTGTGCCCATTGCGCGTCTTTATCAAATGGGGCGCCGCGATGTTTGTCACACCACGCATCCATCAACATGTTGCCCGGCCCGGTATCGTAACCGATGACGGGTTTGCCTGGCCGAATCAGCGAAATATTGGCGATGCCGCCGATGTTGAGAACCGCTACGCTAGAATCTGTCACAGGAAACAGGGCTTGGTGAAAAGCCGGCACCAAGGGCGCGCCTTGCCCACCGAGCGCCATGTCTTTTCGACGGAAATCGGCGATCGTGTCGATACCCGTTTTGGCTGCAATGATATGGGCGTCTCCGAGCTGGGTGGTAAAGGGAGTCGGGCCGCTGGGTTGATGAAACACGGTTTGACCGTGATTGCCAATCGCAGCGATGTCACGGGCTTTAGTGCCAGATTTCGCTAAGAGCGCCAGCGCTGCATCGGCATAAAGGTGGCCTAACTGATGGTCGAGCGCACCAATCTCGTCTAATCGGGTCGGCTGACCAAGGCACATCGCCAGTACTTTTTGGCGTAGATGGTCAGGGTAGGGGTAGTCGAGCGCATCGCGCAGCGTGACACTTTGGTCATCAATCTCTACAAGGGCACAGTCCACACCGTCCAGGCTCGTGCCTGACATGATCCCGATATATAACGCTTTTTCGCTCATGGTCAAATTTTCGCTTCGCCGACATGCTTTCCATTGTAAACCGAGAATAATCCTAATACTCTCGGCAGCATAGAGAAAAATACCATGGGCTGGAGTCAATTGACATGGGACCATTATGGCTAGATGTGGCGGGGTACGAACTGACCGCTGAAGACCGAGAAATTTTGCGTCACCCTACCGTCGGGGGCGTGATTCTGTTCACACGCAATTATCACGATAGCGAGCAGTTACAAGCACTGACCGCGTCTATCCGACAGGCGGCGAAACGACCTATCTTGATTGGCGTGGACCAAGAAGGGGGCCGCGTACAGCGTTTTCGCGATGGGTTCTCTTCCATTCCCCCCGCTCAAGCGTACGCCGAGCATAAGAATGGGGAGCAACTGGCCCGTTGGGGCGGCTGGCTGATGGCCGCTGAATTGATCGCGCACGATATCGATTTAAGTTTCGCGCCAGTTCTGGATAAAGGGCATGAATGCCGTGCGATTGGTAACCGGGCGTTCGGTGACGATGTGGAGAGCGTCATTCGTCATAGCCGAGCGTTTATGCAGGGGATGAAGACGCTAGGTATGGCCACGACAGGCAAACACTTCCCAGGCCATGGTGGTGTGATTGCTGACTCTCATCTTGAAACACCGATTGATGAGCGCAGTTCGATTTTTGAACTCGATATGCAAGTCTTTAAGGCGCACATCGACGCTGGAGTATTGGATGCCATGATGCCGGCGCACGTGATCTACCCTCACTATGACGATCAGCCCGCCAGCGGTTCACGTTATTGGTTGCAGCAGGTATTGCGTCAGCAACTGGGCTTTGATGGCATTGTCTTTTCTGATGATTTGACTATGGAAGGCGCAGCGGTTATGGGGGGGCCTGCACAGCGCGCGCAGCAATCGCTTCAAGCGGGTTGCGATATGGTTTTGGTGTGCAACCAGCGCGATGCACAAGTGCAAGTATTGGATGGCTTGACCATTCAGGCAGTGCCTAAGGCGCACACGCTACTTAAAACCCAGCGATTTACGCTCAGCGAACTGACCCGGAGTGATGAGTGGAAGCAAGCCTCCGAGGCCATGAAGCGCATGCTGGATCAGTGAAAACCGAGCCGCTCTTTGAGTGTTTTTAAATAGCGGCGGCTGACTGGAATCGGGTAACCGCTAACGGTGTAGATCTCCGCAAGGCCGTTTTCGAGCAACTTGATCTCCTTAATGGTTTTCAAGTTGACGAGAAACTGGCGATGACAGCGTACCAGCGGGGTTTTTTCTTCCAGCACCTTTAACGTCAATTGAGAGGTCGCTTTTTGATGCCGAGTTTGTACATGGACGCCCGAAATATCGCTATACGCAAATTCGACCTCGTGCGTTGGGACGATCACGATGCGGTTCAAACCGATACAGGGAATTTGACTCAGTGCCTCAGGCGCCAAAGCGGACGGGAGCGGGCGGGGCTCTGTGTGTTTAAGTCGTTTGATGGTTTTTCCCAAACGACAGGGCTCAACGGGCTTGAGTAAGTAGTCAAACGCATTGTCCTCAAACGCTTGAATGGCAAACTCATCATACGCGGTGACAAATACCACCTTGGGCATGGTGTCGGGGTCGAGCATGCTCAAAAGCTCAATCCCTGTGATTTGCGGCATTTGAATGTCGAGAAAGATCACATCTGGCCTCAATTGGTTGATCTTCTTTAGCCCCTCAATGGCATTGCTTGCTTCACCTATGACGCTCACACATTCCGTTTCTTCAAGCAATTGGGTCAGCTCTTCGCGGGCAAATCGCTCGTCATCAATGACTAGTGCTGTCAGCATGTATCGTCCTTACTCATCAATCCGCATTACTTATCAATCCGCATCGGTTCTACGCTACCTTCAAAGGGCGAGGTATGATAAAGCTCATTTGTGTTAATTGGTTGGGTTTTACCTCAATATTGAGCGCTGAACCACGGCCAAATTTACTGGTGAGCCGTTTATCGACAATTTGCATCCCTAATCCTAGGTGGCCTGGCTCGGGCTCTTGATAACTGCCGGCGTTGTCTTCCACCACAATCCTTTCGCCTTGGGGCATTGTTTCGTTGTATATCCGCACATGCCCGCCCTCGAGCAAGTTTGAAATACCATGCTTGATCGCATTTTCCACCAAAGGCTGCAAAGTAAAGGTGGGGACTTGCAGGTTGAGTAACGCGTCGTCAATGTCGATCTCCACTTCCAACCTATCATCAAAGCGCGCTTTCTCGATCGTTAGGTAGGCGTTGACGTGTGCGAGCTCCTCTTTGAGTGTCACACTGGCAATGTTTTGCTTGAGGTTACTGCGGAAGAACTGCGACAAATGCTGAATCAGTTCACGCGCCTTGGCAGGATCGCGACGGATAACGGCACTGATGGTGTTTAATGCATTAAACAGAAAGTGCGGATTGACCTGCGCGTGCAGCAGTTTGATTTCCGCCTGCGAGAGTAGAGTCTGTTTCTGTTGGTAATCGCCATAGAGGATCTGGCTGGAGAGTAACTGAGCGATCCCTTTTGCCATCGTCATATTGATGGTGGAGAAGAGTTTGCGTTTGGGTTCATAGAGCTTAATCGTGCCGATCACCTTATCACCAGAGCGCAACGGGATGATCAAGGCGCTGCCCAGTTTGCATGTGGTTGAGAGCGAGCATTGATAAGGTCGCTCGCTGCCATCGAGGTAGATGATGCTGTTTTGGTTGATGGCGTCATAGGTGCTTTGTGAAGAGATCGGCGTTTGCGGTTTGTGGTGATCATCGCCAATGCCGACAAACGCGAGGATTTTTTCATTATCGGTGATCGACACCGCGCCGACGTTGGTCTCTTCATAGACAATGCGGGCGATTTTTTCTGCGTTCTGACTGGTAAAACCGGAGGCGAGGATACCGACAGAGCGCTCGGCAATGTTTAATGCTCGGCGTGAAAACGTCGCCGAGTACTCCTCAAAGATGGTTTTGCGGTCGTGAAGGATGCTCATAAACAGGGCTGCCCCCACCGAGTTGGCGATGATCATAGGCGCAGCGATGGCCGAGACGAGTGTGTAAGCTTGATCAAAGGGTTTCGCCACAATCAAGATGATCACCATCTGCACTACCTCGGCGACCAAAGTAATGGCAAATACCACACTGGCGTTAAAAAGCTGCTCTCCGCGACCTTTACGCAGCAAATAGGTGTGCAGAAGACCACCAATAAGCCCCTCCGCCGTGGTGGAGATCGCACAAGCTAAGTCGGTAAAGCCACCTAACGTATATCGGTGTAGCCCCCCCGTGAGGCCGACAAAAAAGCCAACGACAGGGCCGCCAAACAGCCCACCCATAACCGCACCAATGGCGCGCGTGTTCGCAATGGCATCATTGATTTGTAGACCAAAGTAGGTGCCCATAATGCAAAACAATGAGAAGAGAATGTAGACACTGATCTTGTGGCTCAGCCGACTTGAGATGCTGAGTAAAGGAAGAAAAATGGGTGTCTTGCTGAGCATATAAGCCAACACAAGATAGACACACATTTGTTGCAGCAAAGAGAGGATCAGGTCCATAACACACCGTACGTCTGTTTTTGTATAGTGTATATCGTAAGCCAGCGGAAAGGTATCGCCGAGGCGGTAAGGCATTCTTGATATAGAATGACCTTTCTGATCAGAAAGTATTAAACGTATAAATTTATTTACATACGGTGTTTTTTATTGTTTACGGTTGCATTCTTTTTTTACTCTGTTATTTTGTCGTTATTGCTTTAGATAAGCGCCCAAATAAAATTGAATGTAAATTTAAGTGTACGGTGAGCGAGATGAAAAAGAGTGAGTTAAGTAATATCAACATTACGGACGAGCAGGTCCTAATTACCCCTGAGCAGTTGAAAGAGAAACTGCCGCTGAGTGATAAAGCGCGCCGTTTTATTCAAGAGTCTCGTCAAACCGTCGCCAACATTATCCATAAAAAAGATCACCGTCTATTGGTGGTGTGTGGCCCTTGCTCTATTCACGACGTCGATGCGGCGAAAGAGTACGCTCAGAGACTGAAAAAGCTCAATGAGCAACTCAGCGATCAACTCTACATTGTGATGCGCGTGTACTTTGAGAAGCCGCGCACGACGGTAGGCTGGAAAGGCTTGATCAATGACCCGCATCTTGACGGCTCTTTTGATATTGAACATGGCCTGCATGTAGGTCGTCAACTGCTGGTGGAACTGGCTGAGATGGAGATTCCACTGGCCACTGAAGCGCTTGACCCTATCAGCCCACAGTACCTCGCGGATACCTTCAGCTGGGCAGCGATTGGTGCCCGCACGACGGAATCTCAAACTCACCGTGAAATGGCCAGTGGTCTTTCGATGCCGATTGGCTTTAAAAACGGTACCGATGGCAGCCTGTCTACTGCCATTAACGCGATGCAAGCGGCCTCTTCAAGTCACCGCTTTATGGGCATCAACAGCGAAGGCCAAGTGGCGCTGCTTACCACACAAGGTAACCCGAATGGTCACGTGATCTTACGAGGCGGCAAACAGACCAATTACGATTCTGTCTCTGTAACGGAGTGTGAGCAAGACATGGCAAAAGTGGGTCTTGACGCCTCGTTGATGGTGGATTGTAGCCACGCCAACTCTCGCAAAGATTTCCGCCGTCAACCACTGGTGGCGGAAGATGTGATTCACCAAATTCGTGAAGGCAACAAGTCAATTATTGGTTTGATGATTGAGAGTCACTTAAATGAAGGCAACCAGTCGTCTGACATCCCGCTAAGTGAGATGAAATACGGCGTCTCTATCACGGATGCGTGTATCAATTGGGACGCAACTGAGGCACTATTACGTCACGCTCACAAAGAGCTGGTTCCATTTCTACAAGACCGCTTAGCGAAGTAATGCTTCGCAAGTTAAAAAGGGATACGAAGGGATATTGATGGCTGTAGAACTTAGCGGGTTGCGTGATGAGATTGACGCAGTCGATAAACAGATATTGGCTTTACTGGCGCAGCGCCTCGCATTAGTAGAGAAAGTGGGAGAGGTAAAAAGCCAGCACGGTTTGCCCATTTATGCGCCTGACCGCGAAGCGGCGATGTTGGCTTCCCGCCGAGCCGAAGCGGAAAAGATCGGGGTTCCTCCTCAGTTGATTGAGGACATTTTGCGCCGCACTATGCGTGAGTCCTACGCCAGTGAAAAAGACTCCGGCTTTAAGTGTTTGAACCCAGAGCTGCGTTCGGTGGTGATCGTTGGTGGTAACGGTCAGCTTGGTCGTCTGTTTGGCCGCATGTTTACCTTGTCGGGCTATCAAGTCAAAGTGCTTGGCAGTCAAGATTGGCCGAATGCGGACGAGATCCTCCACAACGCGGGTATGGTGGTCGTGACAGTGCCGATTCATCTCACTCAAGGGGTGATTGATAAACTGGGTAATCTGCCCCATGACTGTATTTTGTGCGATCTCACCTCGATTAAGTCTAAGCCGCTGCAAGCGATGATGGCAATTCACTCTGGTCCTGTCGTCGGTTTGCACCCGATGTTTGGTCCTGATGTGCCGAGTTTAGCCAAGCAGGTCATTGTCTATTGTGATGGTCGTGGTGAAAAGCAGTATCAGTGGCTGCTCAAGCAATTTTCAATTTGGGGCGCGAGTTTGTGCCAAATTGATGCCAAAGAGCACGATCAAGGCATGACCCTGATCCAAGCTTTACGCCACTTTACTTCGTTTGCCTATGGCCTACACCTTAGCCGAGAAAATCCGAATTTGGACAAGCTACTGACGCTGAGCTCGCCGATTTACCGCTTGGAGTTGGCCATGGTTGGGCGATTGTTTGCGCAAGATCCCAACCTCTATGGCGACATCATCCTCTCCTCGCAAGAGAATATTGAGATGATCAAGCGCTTCCATCGCAGTTTCGGTGAGGCATTAGAAATTTTGGAAGATAAGGACAAACAAGCGTTTGTCGACAGTTTTAACAAAGTGAGCGAGTGGTTTGGTGACTATTCTCAGCAATTTATGAATGAGAGCCAAAATCTACTTAAGCAAGCGAACGATGCGATTCATCGTGGCTGAGCTGCACGCTTGTTATAAAAAAGCTGCCTAGGCAGCTTTTTTTGATCGCGTTGCATTTATCTGCACATCGACCACTCATGTGCTTATTGTACGCTGGTGTGCTCAGGTTCCGAGTCGTCCGCTTTTACGGTATTGACCGAGTCATCAACGTACGGGCTTTGCGTCAAGCTCACTTGCAGTCTGACGGTGTTATCAATCAACTGTACCAGCGGAGCCCACTTCACTTTGTTCTCTTTTTCAAACAAGTAGTGGAAGTTGTCCGGGGTCCAATCCATAGTGTATTGCGGGTTGAGCGCTCGCCCTAAAAAGCGGATCTCGTAGTGCAAATGAGGACCCGTTGAGTTGCCAGAATTGCCACAAGTGGCGATCTGCTCGCCTTTGCTGACAAACTGACCGCTGCGTACTTTAAACTTGGCAAGGTGCGCGTAGGAGCTCATAAAGCCAAACGAGTGACGTAAGGTGAGGAAGTTACCAAACCCTTTGTTGCTCGGTCGCACAGTTTCTACCACACCATCGGCCGGTGAATAGATAGGCTGACCAGGTTTGCAGGTGAGATCGATCCCGGTGTGTGTATGGCGCTGCCCTGTAATGGGGTTTGTTCGCCTCCCGTAAGATGAGGAGACACGCAGGTACTCCATCGGTGAGTCATTGGGGATCAGACGAAACATCGTCGCACGCACCGCAGAGTCTATTGCTGCAGCATCAATACGGCTTTCCAGTGGGACTTCTTCCAGTGGTGTTTCTTGATTGTCATCAACCAGACCGAGCACCGCTTCCACATCGTACACGCGTCGACCCAATACGCTAATCTGAGTCTTCTTCGCTTCAAGCTCTTGCACCAACTGATGGGTTTCGTCTTGCTGCTGGCTGTAAAGCTGCTCGAGTTGACGCTTTTCTTCACTCACTGCTGCCAGTGCTTGCGTGAGCGCCGCTTGCTCGCTTTGGCTTGTTTGCCAGTAGGTGTATACACCAGTGCCTGAGGCCATGACACCTACAACCGCTAGGGCCAATGTGGTCGCGACAGCACGACGAGATAGGTAAAAACGCGAAATACCAGCCGGCGCTGGTATCGAAATAGTAATTTTGTTCGACATATGGGTTCTATTAGGCTTCTTCACCTAAATCGGATAAATGTTCAATATCCCTATGGAGAAGATCGTCATCCCCAACATTGAGTTCGACCAGGCGTTTTAGGTGTCCGATACTCTCAATATCAATATGATCGATCGCAAGACGGATGATATTGTTATTGAGTCCAACCACCTTGGCGACAAGTTGAATCTCGACATCACTCCCTGGAAGTGAAAATTGTACATTGACGTCCTCTTCACGGCTCAGCGTCGAGGCAGCATCACATGCGAGTAATACACCGTGCAAAGAAAGATCACGAATTGATGCGTCAATACGATGCGATCCTTGAACTAACACGGCAGGGGCTTGATAAACCACCCGTGAAAATCGGCGACGTTCTTTCATCTGTTGCTTCTCCCATGACTATGTGTTGAGTCTAGCAGACAAGCGATAAAGACAAACCCTCGACCCTTCTCATTGTTGACCTACTCAACAGAATATTTTGCCCATCAGGCCCAATGCTCTGAGATGGCGCGAACCATCAGTGAGTCGCTATCGTCCTCAATATGAAAGGCCGCTAATCTTAGCGGCCTTTGGGTAAAGATCAAGCGGTAATCGATTACTTGGCGATGCGCTTGTACTTGATACGGTGTGGTTCGGCTGCTTCAGGCCCCAAGGTCTTTTTCAGCCATTCCATGTATTCCGTGTAGTTGCCTTCGTAGAAGTTCACTTGGCCTTCATCACGGTAATCAATGATGTGCGTAGCGATACGGTCAAGGAACCAACGGTCGTGCGAGATCACCATGGCACAGCCAGGGAATTCAAGCAGCGCTTCTTCCAATGCTCGTAGGGTTTCCACGTCGAGGTCGTTGGTTGGCTCATCGAGAAGCAACACGTTGCCGCCCGCTTTAAGCAGTTTCGCTAAGTGGACACGGTTGCGCTCACCACCCGACAACTCGCCAATCACTTTCTGCTGATCGCTGCCTTTAAAGTTAAAGCGAGAGCAGTACGCGCGAGCAGGGATTTCGAAGTTGTTGATCTTGATGATGTCCGCGCCTTCCGAAATCTCTTGGTAGACGGTTTTCGAATCGTCCATCGAGTCACGGAACTGATCGACGGATGCCAACTTGACGGTTTCACCCATTTCGATAGTGCCTGAATCCGGTTGCTCTGCACCACTCAGCATCTTGAACAGCGTTGATTTACCCGCACCGTTGGCACCGATGATGCCGACAATTGCCCCTTTTGGCATGCTGAACGACAGGTCATCAATCAATACGCGGCCGTCGAACGACTTGCTCAGGTTAGAGACTTCAATCACCTTGTCGCCAAGACGTTCACCTGGTGGAATAAACAGCTCGTTGGTTTCGTTACGCTTTTGGCGATCGCCGCTTTGCAGCTCTTCAAAGCGAGCCATACGCGCCTTAGACTTTGATTGACGGCCTTTCGGGTTTTGACGAACCCACTCCAGCTCTTTCTCAATGGTCTTTTGACGTGCTTTCTCTTGTGACGCTTCTTGTTGCAGACGCGCATCTTTTTGCTCTAGCCATGAGGTGTAGTTACCTTGCCATGGAATGCCTTCACCACGGTCCAATTCAAGGATCCAACCTGCGGCGTTGTCGAGGAAGTAACGGTCGTGGGTAATCGCCACAACGGTGCCAGTGTAATCAACAAGGAAACGCTCTAGCCAGGCGACGGATTCGGCATCCAAGTGGTTGGTCGGTTCGTCCAGCAGCAGCATATCTGGCTTAGAAAGAAGTAGGCGACAAATCGCCACACGGCGGCGCTCACCACCCGATAGGTGGGCAATTTTTTGATCCCACTCAGGCAGACGCAGTGCATCCGCGGCGCGCTCCAGCGCGTTTTCGAGGTTGTGGCCTTCTTTGGCTTGAATCAGCGCTTCTAGCTCACCTTGCTCTTTTGCGAGGGCATCGAAATCCGCATCGGGTTCTGCGTAAGCCGCGTAGACTTCGTCCAGACGCTTCATTGCGCCAGCGACATCAGATACCGCCTCTTCGACGATTTCACGTACCGTTTTCGATTCATCGAGCACAGGTTCCTGCGGCAGGTAGCCGACATTCAGGCCCGGTTGTGGACGCGCTTCACCATCGATGTCGGTATCAATACCCGCCATGATGCGTAGTAGGGTCGACTTACCAGCACCATTGAGGCCCAAAACACCGATTTTTGCGCCAGGGAAAAAGCTCAGAGAGATGTCTTTAAGAATTTGTCGCTTTGGTGGCACCACTTTGCTCACGCGCGACATGGTATATACGTATTCAGCCATTGCCGATCGTTCCTAACTATTCAATCTACGTAACTCGTCATTTTATACCAAGCGAACGCGTTTTGTTACTCCCGAGAGGGAGGAAATCGGTTCAACGTCAGTCAAGCCTTGCCACTCAATGTCACTATTGTGTGAATTTATTATTATTTACATCTGAGCTCTTTACAGCAGGGGGGAGGATCGAGTTAATTAGAGAGAGGTTTTCCCTTCAAGGATGAGGCTTTATGACGCTGAGCGATTCCCGTTTGTTGTCCTACTTTTCTCGAACCGCGGTCTGGTTTTGTGCGGTTGTGGGCAGCGCCACTTATGCTACTTCAGCGGTAGCCGACCTCGCCACTCAGCGAGCGTTGTACGATCAAGCACAAGATTTGCTCGATGAGAAAAAGGTTGATGATTATCAGGCTCTAAGGCCCGACATCGCCGATTATCCCTTAACGCCCTACGTCGATTATCGCGCTTTCTTAGTCAACATTGGAAATCGCTCCTCCGCAGAGGTGAATCAGTTTATTGAGCGCTATAAAACGCTGCCTTTTTCTGGGCGTATTAGCGCACCGTATTTGGACGCATTAGCCAAAGATAACCAATGGCAGCGCTTCCTTGAATTTCAGACAGCGCTGCCGAGAGGCGAGAGCTATCAGTGTCACTATTACTGGGCTCATTACCAGACAGGCAACAAAGCGTTAGCATGGCAAGGCGCGAAAACGCTATGGCAATCCGGTTCCAGCATTGCGGATGCGTGTGACCCGCTTTTTGACGCTTGGGATGCACATGGCCAACGCAGTGATCGTGATGTGCTCGATCGGGTATTACTCGTGTTTGACTCTGGAAACGGTAGCTTACTCAACTACTTGGTCAAGCAACTTGAGAGTGAGCAGGCCAAAATTGCAGGACAACGAGCGCAATCGCTGTTTCGCGATCCCGCAACCTTGGCAAAGGCAGCAGCGCAGTTTCCTGATGAACCGTTTTATCATCAGTTAGTCAGCAGCGGCATGAAAAAGCTCGCGCGTCGTGACGTTGTCAAAGCGCAGCAAGAGTACAGTGACGTGATGGCGGCAGTGTCGCTACCCACCGAATCTAAGCAGAATTTGGCCGATTTTATTGCTTTTCGTTTGATGAATCGTGACGAGCCGGAGCTGATCGCGTGGCGTGATGATGTGATAGCGCACAGTGCTAACCTCTCTTTGCTCGAGCGGCGCATCCGTTTGGCGATAGGTGAAGATGACTGGCCAGCGGTCAGTCGTTGGCTTGATGCACTCCCTGTGAGTTATCAAGAGACCCTCCGCTGGCAATATTGGCGCGCGAGAGCGGAAATGGCCGCCGGTCAAATGAGCCAAGCGAATCAGCGTTTAGAGGCTATTGTTGGTCAGCGCAACTTCTACAGCGTGGCAGCCGCGCAAGCGCTTCAGCGTTCGATTGTCTATCCCACCTCCACCATTACATTGGCGCCCGAGCTGGTTGAGCCGTTTGAGACGACTCTCGTGCGGATCGAGGAGTTGATTGATCGCGATAAAATTACCGCGGCCAAAAGTGAGTGGCGATGGCTGCTTGGGCGGGTCAATAAATCGCAGCGAGAGATGCTGGCCGCTTATGCGTCGTTCAAAGGTTGGCACCATTTGACCGTCACCGCCAGTATTCAGGCCAAAATGTGGGACAACCTAGAAATTCGTTTCCCGATTGCGCATCGCTGGTGGTTCAATTTTTATGGCGATAAGCACAACATTGATCCTATCACCCTAATGTCACTGGCTCGCCAGGAGAGTGCGATGGATGTCGAGGCCCGTTCGCCGGTCGGTGCACGCGGTATTATGCAGATCATGCCTTCTACGGCCAAATACACGGCGAGAAAGTATCAGTTAACTTATCAAGGCAGTGCGGATCTGTACGAAGTGGGCAAAAACATCGAAATCGGTAGCCACTACCTGAAAGGGCTGCTTGACGATTACGACCATAACCGCATTCTGGCATTCGCGGCGTATAATGCGGGGCCGAATCGGGTCAAAACGTGGCGTGAGCGCAGTGACGGTAAGCTGGACGTGTTCGCTTTTATTGAAGCGATCCCCTTTAAGGAAACGCGCGGCTATGTGCAAAATATTTTGATGTTTGAAACTTACTATCGTGAAGTGCTGGGTGAGGACGGACACTTTTTGAGCCAAAAAGAGCTGCAAGCGAAGTACTGAGACCGTGACGCTTGAATCCAAAGGTAAAGCTTGGGAATATTGACGCTATCAATGGTCGTACTGAAGTAAACGCAATGGAACCAGAGTACAAAGAGTGGCAACAGATCCTAGACCTTGTCGCCAAAAGCAGTGAGTCTCATCAGCATGAGATGCTACTGACGATGCTGCTTACGCCCGATGAAAGGGAAGCGTTGGTCGCGCGGGTCAATATTTTCCGTGAGTTACTGAAGGGGGAATTGTCACAGCGTCAAATCAGTCAGATGTTGGGGGTAGGGGTAGCTACCATCACGCGCGGCTCGAATGAACTCAAATCCAAATCCGCGCAAGATAAAGCCGCGTTAGCGGCTCTGCTCGAGCGCGGTGAGACCGATTAAGACTCCCTACCACTCACTGGGAAGTGGTCTGGATTCATAAATGGGATGAGCGCCAAAACAAGCGCTTGATGGTACACGGAGCTGCGCGTCAACAAATCGTGGGTCAGTAGGCTGATAGCGCCGCCTTTTTGCTTAATGTTTTCAGTGCCAAAGACCTCGTCCATTACATCGCCAAGTTCATTGGCGTCTTTGAGCTTGTCAAGGACTACCGGTGGCAACATCAAGCTCGCTGAACGCGATTCGCCACGTTGTTGTTGAGACTCAATCACCATCCATGCAAAGGTCACTTGGCCTTCAATACCGGCTTCTAGCCCGACATAGAAATCCGCATCTGCTACTGCCTGCTTGGCGTTGGTCACACGTTGGCGAGCACCTTGGTACGTCTCTTGATTGCTCATCGGTTGGTCAGCGACGCCGCTTGGCACGCTAACGCCAGAGAATTCAAACGATTGGTTTGGAAACGAGGCAAGAAACGCACTTTTTACCGCGTTGATCTTCGCCGGGTTAAGCGAAGCGACAATAACCTTCTTCACGGATTTCAATAACCTCTTCTGGTGCTAAGTGGATTAGGCTGAGCTGCGCTAAGGTCAAAGGCGGAGACAAGTAATAGCCTTGCATATAGTCACATTCATAACTGGCTAGCCACTCATGATCCTCTTGCGTCTCAATGCCCTCAGCGGTGACTATCATAGATTGTGAGTGGCAAAGGTCAACCAAGGGTTTGATCACTTTACGGTTATCGGTTTTGACTAGCGTGGCTAAGAATTCTTTATCAAGCTTGATCTTTTGCACTGGGTACTCGACCAGTTGAACGATGGAGGTATAGCCAGAGCCAAAGTCATCAATGGCGAGCTTAAAGCCCATAATTGACAACTCATGAAGCAGTAGATAGCTCTGGGAGTCTGAGGCAAAGGTCTCGGTAATTTCAAAATCGATCAAGCTAGGAATCACGTGATACTTGTCGCTCATTGTCTGAATAAACTGGGCGAGTTGTAACGAGTCGAGTTCTGCTGACGACAGGTTGATAGAGACTTGCACTGGGCCGTCGAAGCTACGCTGAATATCGGCAAAGTCTTTGAAGGCTTCTTCAATCACCCAACGATCAATACTGCCAAATAGGCCGGTTTGCTCAGAGATTGGAATAAACTCACTAGGTTCGACTCTCCCTAACTTTGGCGACTCCCAGCGCAGCAGTGCTTCGACCCCGCGAATTTCACTGCCATCGCGATTGTAATAGGGCTGATAAAGCAAAGTGAACTCTTTGTCGTACTCACCACTGCGCAGCGCGCGCTCAATTTTCTCTTTGCGTCGTACCACGTCATCGAGCGCTTTCGAGTAAGGCGCTACTTGGTTTTTACCGGCTCGTTTGGCTTGATACATGGCCGTGTCGGCATTGGAGAGTAACTTGGCCAAGTCTTTGCCATCATCGGGGTAGGAGGCGATACCAATACTGGCTGTGATGGGAAAAGAGCCCAAAGGGGAGTGAGTGTGGCTTTGAATCGGTTGCAAAATCGCGTTGGCGATGTAGGTCGCGTAATCGCCTCGTCTACCAGCGGCAATAAATATGGCAAATTCATCACCAGAAAGGCGAGAGGCGAGGGACTTGACGCCAAAATTGCTTTCCAGTTGGTCGCACAGCGTTTTCAGGTGTTGGGCGAAATTGACCAGTAGCGTATCGCCGATGTGATGACCGTACTTGTCATTGACGTACTTGAAGTTATCGAGGTCTATGTAAAGAATCCATGCATGAGTGACGGACAGAGTATTGGAAAGGCTGCGTTCAACGTACATCTGAAATTGGTAGCGGTTGGCCAACTGAGTTAAATGATCGTTTTCTGCCATTGCCTTGGTTTTTTGATAGCTCGAATCGAGCTCACGATACATGTCGTAAAAACGCATCGACAAGCGACCAATTTCGTTGTCACTGCCTAGCCTGTCGATGTTGTGTCGCTTGTGTTGCTCCACCTCTTGCAATTGGTGATCAAGGCGGGTGATGGGACGAATGACATGTCGATAAAGTAAAAACAGTAAGATCAGCACGGTAACCAAAGAGGACGCACCAAACGAGAGCAGTAGCTTATGTTCGATTTTGGCCAATTTTTCGGTCAGTAGATAGTGCGCTGGGTCAAGCACGGCGAACAAGCCATGCTTAAGCTCGACCGACTGGGTTAAACCAGACTTAAAAATGGGCTTGGGGGCATAGAAAATGCTGCTGTCGTTATCAAATTCGATGATGTGTTTGAGCTGATCATATTTGTCGAGTGTCAAAGCCACCACGACAAAAAATACCCGCTCCTTGTTATAACTCAACGGCACATTGAGGGTGCTTTGGTCGAGCACATCATAACGAATCAGAATGCTTTGGCCTTGGAAGTTTTTTGCAAACCCTAGATGGCGCGTTTGGCCGCTATTGTGGTAGGTCTGCTCAACATAGTCGCGCACGTTGTCATCGAGCGTTGCGAACGGGTCGGATTGGTTGTCCGAATAGAACTCCACGTTTTGTTCGCTATCGAGAATCGCGACGGCAATCGAATCATCGTCGCTGGTTTGCAGCTGCTTGACGGATAGCTGCAAATTGCTGATCAGATTCATCTCTCGATAGGGATTTTCGGGCTGTGTCAGGTAGTAACGGATGATGTCGCTTTTGGTCAATGAAAGTGAGTAGCTGTTGAGTAATGCAACGGATTGACGAAAGTGACCGGCGAGCTTTTCCATCGTGAGTTGCAGATAACTGTTCTCACGTTTAATTAACGCATCTTTTTGGTTGATGTAGATGCTATAGCTAGATACCGCCGCGCTCATCAGCACCACGGGGGCAACCAGCAGTAAGACTCTAGTGCTGAGCTTCATGACGTTTGAGAATACTATTAATAATTTTTGCCCTTAGGCTTATGTTGGCCGCGGTGAGCTCGCTGTCTATCAGCGCCCCCTCGACCCTGCTTGATTCTGGAAATAATGATGCATCATTTATGTACCATTCTGGCAACAGTTTCAATGCACTTAAGTTGGGCGTTGCAGCTTTAATATCTGTTGCATTTATTGCAGCAATATTGGGATCCATCAGGAAATTCACAAAGGCTTTGGCGGCGTCTTTATTGGTGCTGCTTTTCGGAATCGCCAGACAGTCGACCCAAATGAACAACTGTCCTTCAGGAATCACAAAGCCCCATTTCCCTTCACCGTAGAAACGATTAAGAGAATATTGATCTCCGCTGTAGGCCAGCGCCATGTCCAGTGCGTTGGCATCCGCTTGGCTACGGATATAGCTGAGGATGTACTCAAAGGTCAGTACCCGGTCACTAAATTCAATTAACTGTGGGTATGCCTTTTGTAATGTGTCCGGGTTGTCTTCGATCGGAGAGAGACCAAGCGCATAAAACAGCGGAAGAAAGCTTTCGATGCTGTCGTTGATCATGCCGATCTTACCTTCGTGCTCTTGGGGCGGGTAGACGAAGTCATTCCATGTTGCGGGCGGATGTTTTACCGCCGAGTGCCGAAATGCAATGCCCACTGTCCCCCAAAAGTAAGGAACGGCATGGGTGCCGCAGACTTGATTCCACTTAGCCGCATTATGTTGACGGTTGGAGAGGTCAGTTAGGTCCTCAAACATGTTGAGGCGACCATAGATTTGCGCAGAGACGTTATCAAGTACGACAACATCAAACGGCAACTGGTCAGTGCGGAGCATTAATAAACTGCGTTTGTCGTCGTTGTCAAAATGGTCAAGGCGCAGCGGGGTAGAGCTTTGTTGCTGCCATTGGTCAATCACGTTCGGGGACAAGGTGTCCTCCCACATGTAGAGATTGAGTGGATTGGCGTACGTAATGGCGCTACAAAAGAGCGGAGCAATGAATGAAAAAAGAGCGAGCCTCATAACTGACTTTATTGAGTTGATGAATGAAAGTAAGCGCGCGCTGACACCTTACTATGCAACTTAATGTACTCATAGTATGAGCATTTGCACTAGGTGTCAGCTTTAATCGTCAATTTATTGATTAGGCTGTGAGCAAAGTTACAGCAATTTCACCTGTGTAGGTTTGACATTTTCACTCGGGTAGCAGCCCAACACTTTAAGATGTTTGGTAATCCGAGTGAGTTCGTTCAGGGCTTGCTGCATTTCTTGAGAGTCCAGATGCGCCTCGAGATCGACGTAGAACATCTCCTCCCAAGGGTTGCCCATGATAGGTCTTGATTCCAATTTGTTCATGTTGATGCCGTAGCGTTGCAGCACTAGTAGGGTTTCCACCAGGGAACCCGCTTGCTGAGAGGTGGACATGATCAAAGTGGTTTTTGCCGGAATTTGCGCCGACACTTCGACAGGCTTACGCGCAACGACGATAAAGCGAGTGTGGTTCTCGGTTTGATTGGCAATGTTGCCTTGAATTGCTTGAAGGCCATACAACTTACCGCTCGAAGCATTCCCTATGGCAGCGACGTCGCGTCGGTTCATTTCTTGAACTTTTTGCATCGCATCGGCCGTGCTCGCGCAAGACTCTAGCTTAACGCCTTTCAGACGGCTCAAAAACTCGCTGCATTGCTGGTGGGGCTGTGGGTGAGAGTACAAGGTTTTGATCTCTTCTAAGCGGATGTCCTGCGTGGCCACCAAGCAGTGCTCAATCGGTAATGTCAGCTCACCGACAATATAGAGAGTGGTGTGTTGCAGTAAGTCATACACCTCATTGATAGAGCCTGAACTGGTGTTTTCAATCGGAAGTACGCCATAGTCTGCATGACCGGACTCCACTGTGTTCGCCACTTCTTTAAAGTGATCGCAGTTTAATTCAATTAACTCAGTGTTTTTACGGCTGAAGTATTCTCGGCTCGCGAGGTGAGAGTAGGAGCCCTTGGCACCAAGAAAAGCAACCCGAGCCAACGGTTTGCGGCTCAATTCTGGGTTAGCCAGGTTTTGTAGATAAGATTGCTGGAGGAGTACAGAGTCTTCAATGATGGTGTGAAACAGTTTGGTGATGTATTGCGCATCGAGCTGATACTTCTCTTTGCCATTATTGATGAGCTTAACCAGCAACTGCTGCTCGCGTACGGCGTCACGTACTGGTTTGGATGTTTGAACTTTACTCTTCGCAACCTCAATGCTCATCTCACGGCGTTCAGAAAGGAGTTTAAGCAGTTGGTCGTCGAGTTCGTTTAAGCGTAAACGAATGTCATCAAGTGAGTATTTTTGTTCAGTCATCCTAGTATTCCTTATAAAAAAAGCCTCCCGATGGGAGGCTTTCTGTTCGTTTTTGACTTGTTTTTAAAAACGAGCGAGCCTCCAATCTA